>NZ_JBSGDD010000031.1:0-69055 GCF_053602195.1 Kitasatospora sp. NPDC004531
GAGAGCGTGATGGACGCCGGAACGCCCCGATGCTGATGTTGGCGGTCCGGGGGAGGCCGTCACCGGCGTTCGACCACCCTGACCTCCTCGCCGGGCTGCCAGGTGCTGATCACCAGCCGGTCGCCCGCCACCTCGGTCAGGGTGGCCCGGCGCAGCTCCAGCCGGAACGCGTGGTACGGGCCGGGCGGCGGTTCGGGGAGCTCCGCCTGGTACCCCGCGATGTCCGCCGGGTCGGTCAACTCGTGGGCGGTCAGGGCGAGTTTGGCGTCCCCGCCGGTCATGCTCGCGTCCGGCCCGGGGTTGGAGTGCAGCGCGCAGCGCGGGTCGCGGCGCAGGTCGAGCGCCTTGACCGCGCCGGCCATCGAGCCGAGGTACAGGTCGGCGCCGTGGAAGTCCACCTCGGTGCCGCTCACCCGGGGCGAGCCGTCCTTGGCCAGGGTGGCGAGCACGTGGTGCTTGTACGCCTCGAACCGGGCCCGGATGCGCGGCGCGAGGTCGGGTGCCTGCTGTTCGAAGTCCTGCCAGGTCGTCATGCGCGCGAGTGTAGGACGCGGCACCGACGCGGGCGTCGATTGTCGGCGGCCCGCCCTACACTCGCGCGCATGGAGAACTGGATCGCCTTCCTGCGCGCGGTCAACGTCGGCGGCCGCACGGTGAAGATGGAGCGGCTCCGGGAGCTGTTCGCGGGCCTCGGCCTGGAGGGCGTGCGGACGTACATCCAGAGCGGCAACGTCTTCTTCCGCACCGCCGAGACCGACCGGGCCGCGCTGACGGCGCGGATCGAGGTCGCCCTCGCGGAGGGCCTGGGCTATGAGGTGCCGGTGATGCTGCGGACGGTCGAGGAGGTCGAGGCGCTGGTCGCGCTGGACCCGTTCGCGGGCGTCGAGGTCACCGAGGACGTCCGGCTGTGCGTGCTGTTCCTCTCCGAGCCGCTGCCGCCGGAGGTGGTCCTGCCGGCGGCCTCGCCGAAGGGCGACTGGGAGATGATCGGCGCGACGGGGGACGCGGCGTTCGTGGTGATGCACCTGCGGGGCGGCCGACTGACCGGCAACCCGGCCACCGCGTTCCCCAAGTCCTACCGCGGGCAGGCCACTTCGCGGTTCTTCCACACCACCGCGAAGATTGCCGCGGCCGCCCGCAAGGCTTAGCTAGTTGAGCATGTGGGCCGCCTGGACCTGTTCGAGGTGGATGAGGACGTCGTGGGTCTCGGAGAGGCGGACTTGGGGAGCGTCCGCGATGCCCGGGTAGGTGGCGCCGATGTTCTTGATCGGGTGGGGTTCGGCGAGCCAAGTGGTGGCCGGGGCGGGCGTGTTGCGCAGGTCGACGACGTAGTCGCGGTAGCGGACCTTGTCGAGGGTGTACTCGGCGGTGCCCGGGGCGGCGGGAGCGACGGTGAAGCGCTCCGGGACGCCGTCGTGGTTGAAGGCGTTGAACGCGCCCTGGTTGAAGGCGAGGCCGACGCTCAGGTAGCGGGCGCCCAGCTGCTCGCGCAGGAACTCGCCCTGGACCCGGGGGTGGCTGGCGGGGGCGTAGGTCTTGAGGGCGACGTGCGCGTTGTGGGCGGAGAGCATGATTTTGCTGCCGGTGCGCTGCTGCCACCAGGCGACGTTGTCGGCCATCGCGCGGTCGCGTTGGGCCATGGCGGCGGGGACGTCCCGGGGGTCGTCCCAGTCGAAGGCGTACAGGGTGGTCATCTGGTGGATCGCGGTGGCGTGCTGGAGGGCCCAGGCGTGGGCGTCGGCGTCGGCGCCGGGGTGCTGCCTGATCAGTTCCACCGCCCGCCCGGTCCGTTCGGCGAGCTCCTTGCGTTCGGCGAGCGGCTTCGCGAGGTAGTCGTTGACGTAGCTTTCGGCGCTGGTGGTGGGCCGCAGTCCGCGGTACAGCTGGGTGAGCTGCGCGGCGAGTTCGGGGTCGGCCGCGGCCGCGAACGCGTTCACCCGGTCGTACAGGCCGGGCCCGGCGAAGCCGTTGTCGTCGCCGACGAAGCGCACCGGGTCGTCGGGGTGCCGGACGTTGTAGGCGCGCATCCACTGGAGCAGGTCGCGGTACTCGGCGTTGTTCCACCACTGGTAGGTGCCCTGGAACTCCTCGTCCATGATCTGCTTCAGGTCGCCCTCGCCCCGGGTGAGGTAGGCGTCGATCCGCAGGCCGCTGCTCCAGGCGGCTTCGAGGGCGAAGGTGCGGAAGCCCTTCTCCTCGACCAGGTAGCGGAAGGCCCGGTGCTTGAGGGCGACGAACTCGTGCGAGCTGTGGGTGGCCTCGCCCACGCCCACCACCTCGGCATCGCCGACCATCGCGCCGAACGGGCGCAGATCGGCCAGGCCGCCCCGGGGCTCGGTGGTGCGCAGCGGATGAGCCACCCGGCCGAGGGCTGCCTCGGGCGAGCGGAACGCGGCGGCGTCCGCGGAGACCGACGAGGAGGTCGGAGCGGACGGGGCGGCGGAAGCGGCGGGAGCGACGGCCAGCGTGGCCCCGAGGGGGACGAGCAGCGCGGCCAGCAGGAACTTGCGCGTGGTGATCATGGGTTCAAGCCTCGCCGCGGGCCGGCACCGCGGGCCATCCGGCAGACCCCCCCATCGTTCCGGGGGTTGTCCTCACCCGCCGACCGGCGGGGCGCCGGGACCACGCTCCCCGACCTGACCGGGAGTCAAGCACGCCTCCCCGCCCCGCGTCCAGCGAGGCCGGCGACCGCCCTCAGTGCGGGTAGGCCCGGGCGGGGCGCAGGCGGGGCAGGTCCTCGCGGAAGTCGGCGATGGCGGAGGCGATCTGCCGGGTCTGCACGGTGCCTTCCAGCCGGTCGAGGTAGAGGTTGCGGGCGGCCAGCGCCTCGACGGTGACGCCGAAGTACAGCGCCATCAGCGGGTTGACGAACGGGTCGCTGCCGGGCACCCGTTCGGCGAGCCCGACGTCGCCGAACTCGCCGCGCAGCGCGGCCGCGACCGACCCCTGCACGATGCTCGGCCGCTCCGGCGCGGCGGCCCGGGCGTGTTCGACGGCGTCCAGGTACAGCGCGGCCTCGGGGCTGTCGGCGGGCAGCGAGAAGGCGCCGAGGTAGCCGCCGTCGCGTTGCAGGGCGGCCAGGTTCTCCAGCACCAGCGCGTGGTTGACGCCGTGGTGGGCGTCGATGCCGAAGCCGAGGCAGGCGACCAGCCGGGTCGGGACGGACCGCAGTCCGGCGACGGCGGCCAGCGAGGCCATGTCCTCCTCCGGGGTGCCGAGCCCGGCCTCGTCGCCGCGCAGCAGGATGTCGGTGCCGCCGTCGACCAGCAGGATCGCGTCCACGTCGAGCCGGCGCACCAGGTTGCGGTACGCGGCGCGCAGCGGCTTCACCCCGGTGGAGGCGAACGCCCAGACGGTGTCCGGCTGTTGGTGCTCGCGCAGCCACCGCGCCAGCGACCGTTCGGGGAACTTCGGCTCCGCGGAGCGGGTGTCGGGCGTGATCCGGGCCAGCTGCGGCGCCTCCCAGGCGGCGGCATCCAGCCCGTAGTGCTGGGTGAACGCCAGGTTCGCCAGGTGCACTTCACGCCCGGCGGCCCGCAGCGCGAGGGCCAGCGGCAGCCCGGCGTAGATGTCATGGCCCCCGCCCGCACCGGCGATCAGGATCCGCTCGGCGGCGAGCAGGCGGGCGAGCAGCGGCGGCTGGAACAGACTGGTGGTCACCGGGCGGACGCTACCAGCCGGTCAACTCCCTGACCGCGGACCGGTATTCCTGGGCGAGGTGTGATTCCAGTGGCGGGTGGCGCTTGCGGCCTTCGTGTGACCTGCCGTCGCCGCACGTTCCGGCTCTGCCTCGAAAGCACCGCACCGTGGCCTCCGGGCACCGGTACGGTAGCGGTCCGTAGTGGCTTCGACACGATCCCGGGGGCAAGGGTGAGGGGAACCGGTGTCACGTTCGGCAGGTTCATCGCGCTCCGGCGGGCCGAGATGGAGTGGACCCAGCTCCGGCTCGCCACCGAGCTCGGCCGGAGCGAGGTCTGGATGTCGCTGGTCGAGCGGGACCTGCAACAGGTGAAGGACCTGACGCTGCTCCGGCGCCTCGCGGTGGTGCTGGGCCGCGAACTCGGTGATCTGCTGGCCTTGCCGCAGCCGGCCGCCGACCGGCCGAGGTCGCGCCCCCGCAAGTCCGCCTCCGCTACGCTGACGAGCACTTCCGCTGCCGAGGAGGACGATGTGCGCCGCCGCCCGTTCCTGACCCTGGCGGCTGCCGCCCTGTTCGCCCCGGTCGCCGGTCGGCAGGCAGCGCATCCCGGGACAGCCTCGCCGCTGGCCGACCTGGAGGATCTGCTGCTCTACGGGGCGGGGCGGATTCCGTCGCTTCACAGGGAGCCGACCCGCGAGTCCGTCAAGGCCTCGTTATTGACGTCGCGCCAGGAGTTCAAGGGGGCTGCGTACGATGCGCTCGCCCGGGCTCTGCCGGGCCGGATCGCTGCCGCCCAGGCGGTCGGCAGCGCCGAGGAGCGGGCTCGCAACGTTGCCCAGCTCTACAGCCTCGCGGCCCGGCTGTGCATCAAGATCGGCGACAACAACCTGGTGGCCGTCACCGCAGACCGCGCGCTCACTGCCGCCCGGAACGGGGGCGACCCACTGGTGGTCGCCGAGGCCCAGCGGATGGTCTCCAGCGCATGGCGTCGCCAGGGCAGTCTGGCCCGAGCCACCGACATCGTGGTGGTCGCCGCCGAGGACCTCCACGCCGACACGGTGGTGCCCGAGTCCGCCCGGCTGTCCACCCGCGCCGACCTGTACGCCACCGCGGCCTACACCGCCGCGAAGGCCGGGGACCGCGCCTACGCGCACTCGCTGATCCGCGAGGCCGCCGACAGCGCGGCAGCCGCCGGTCGGACCTCCGGCCTGATGGACGGCGTCCAGGGTGTCGCCCTGCACGAGGTGTCGGTGCACTACGAGCTCGGCGATGCCGGCCGGGCGATCGAGCTGGCGTCCACGATCGTTCCCACCGCACTGCCGACCGTCGAGCGGCAGGCCCGCTTCTTCATTGATGTGGCTCGCGCATTCGACCAGTGGAACAAGCCCGAGCAGTGTTACCGGGCCCTGCTGGCTGCCGAGGAGACAGCCCCGCAGGAACTCCGTCGGGGCGCTGTCCGGGACCTCGCCACCACCCTGTTGCGGCACGACCGCAAGCTGCCCGGCGTCCGCGACTTCGCCGCCCGAGCGGGCGTGCAGATCATCTGACCCGTAGTCGGACCACGACCCGTAGCCGGGCTACGGGTCCTGCCTTTCGCCAGGCAGTTCACTGGGGAACGTCCGCTTCTTCCCCACAGTGCCAACGTCCCTTCCAGGCCGTTGCCCGGCACTTGACTGCCACCAGCCGGACAGCGGCACGCCGCTCCGGTGGACAACGTCGGCCCGAGGTTCACGGCGACCGTCCCCACCCGCCTGCTGTGGCCTCGGGGCCGCCGTGACGGCCCCGCCCCTTCTTCCACTCGCTCGCCCGAGAGGAGACCCAGCCATGCACCGGCTGACCGACCCGTCCGCGCTGCACACCGAACTCGACCGCATCGACCACCGCACCACCCCCGCGTACTACTTCGACAGCGAGCACGTCACCGACCCGGTCGTGCGGGAGCTGCTGAACCGCTGCCCGACCGTGTTCGACCTCAAGAAGGCCGTCACCGACCTGCTGGCCGGCCATTCGGACATCCCGCTGCCGGAAGCGGACGGGATCATCGAGCCCGCTGCCACCGTGGACGGCCGCGTGATCGTGGCACCCGGGGCGGTCATCGCCGGTGGGGCCTTCGTCACCGGCCCGGTGCTGGTCTGCCAGGGCGCGGTGATCGGGGCGGGGGCCAGGGTGCGCGACAACACCGTGGTCGGCCCGGGCTGCCGGATCGGCTTCGGGGCCGAGGTCACCCGCTCTCTGCTGATCGGCGGCGTGCTGATGAAGCACACCAGCTTCGTCGGGGACTCCGTGCTCGGCCTCGGCGTCAACATCGGCGCGTTCGTGTCCACCACCGGCCTGCGGGTCACTTCCGGTCCGGTTGCCGAACCGGCCGTCGAAGAGGTCTGCGCCCACCTCGACGGCCGACGCATCGCCACCGGCCAGACCAAGTTCGGCGCGGTGATCGGCGATGGCGTGGTCGTTCCGGCCGGCACCGTGCTCCAGCCCGCCACCCTGATCGGCGCGCACACACACCCTGCTCTACCCGAAGACCCAGGTCGGAGGCTTCTTCCCGGCCGGAAGCCAGGGACGGTGACCATGCCCACCAGCGACACCACGACGACGGCCGACCAGCGGGCCGTGCGGATCACCGGCGGCCGTCGCCTGGGCGGCACCGCCGCCGTCCAGGGCAGCAAGAACATCGCCCTGCACCTGTACGCCGCCGCGATCCTCGCCGACGACCCGCTCACCCTGGCCGGTGCCCCCGAGATCCTGGACACCCTGGTCGTCGCCGACATCCTGCACGGCACCGGCACCCGCGCCACCGTGACCGGAGCCGAGTTCGCCACCCGACCGGCCGACTCCTGCTTCCCCGTCATCCCCGATGACCTGGGACGGCGCATCCGCACCACCGCCGTGATGGGCGGCGCCCTGCTGGCCCGCGCCGGCAAGGTCACCTTCCCCACCCCCGGCGGGGACGCCTTCTGCGTCCGCCACATCGACCGGCACCTGGCCGCGATGGAAGCCGCCGGGGCCGAGGTCGAGGTGAACCGGGGCCGGGTGCGGGCCCGCTTCACCGGCAAGCGGCTGCCGTTCGTCACCGACGCCGAGACCCGCTCGTGGGGGCCGAGCCTGGGTGCGACGGTCACGGCGATGCTGCTGGCCGCCCGCACCCCGGGCACCTCCGCGATCCTCAACCCCAGTGTGGAGCCCGAGGTCACCCACACCGCCGCCCTGCTCTCGCAGGCCGGCGTCGGCATCGAGTGGCGGGGCAGGGCGGCCCTGAACGTCACCGGCACCGACCGCGTCCGGGGCGGGGTGTTCACCGTGCCGCCGGACCGGCTGGAGGCCGCCACCCTCGCGCTGGCCGCCGCCATCACCGGCGGCACCGTCCACCTGGACGGCTTCCCGCCGACCGCGTTCCCGGACGGGCTGGTGTCGGTGTTCGCCGACGCCGGCATCCAACTCGACCCGCTGGACGGTGGAACGGCCGTCAGCCTCCCGGCCGGGCCTCGGCCGGTGCGGACGGCCACCGGCCCGCACCCGGCGTTCCCGACCGACGTGCAGCCACAGCTGACCGCCTTCCTCACCCAGGCCGAGGGCAGCTCCCGCATCGACGAGCGGATCTACCCCCGGCGCGACACCCACCTGTCGGCCCTGGCCGCGTTCGGTGCGGCCGTCAACGCGACCGGCTCGGTCATCACCGTCCGGGGCCGGTCCGCCCTCACCGGCGCCGGCGTGGCCGGGGCGGACATCCGGGCGGTGACCGCGCTCGTGATCGCCGCCCTGGCCGCCGAGGGCACCTCTACGATCCGAGGGATGTACCACCTGCGGCGCGGATACGGCAGCCTGCTGCCGAAGTTGGCGGCGCTCGGTGCCGACCTGACGATCGACCAGGAGTAGCCGTGACCACCACCGTGTCGTGGAAGCCGAACGCGCTCGCCGACCTGCGCGAGTGCTTGGACCTGATGACCGCTGACGGCATCGTGCCCGGCGGAGTCATCGCCCACGGCACCATCGACACCGAGCCCGGCTACCTGGCCTCCGGTGTCGTCGCCCCCGAGTGCGGCAACGCCCGGCCGGGGCCGGACACGGTGTACGACGTGGCCTCGCTGACCAAGGTCCTGGCCACCTGGCCGGTGGTCGCCACCACCCTCCTGGGCGGCTTCACCCTGGAAACCCCGATCCGCGAACTGCTGCCCGACATCCCGGCCGACGCCCCCGGCGGCCGGGTCACACCCCGGCAGATCCTCGCCCACACCTCCGGACTCCGCGCCGACACCCGCCTCGACCAGTACCGGGGCCGCACCGAACCGCTGGCCCAACTGATCTGCGGGGAGCCGCTGATCGCCGACCCCGGAGCCGGACACCGCTACATCAACCGCGGCTTCATCCTCCTCGGCCTGGCCCTGGCCCATTACCGCGGCCCGCGCCTGGACGAGCTGGCCGCCGAAATCTGGCAGCACCTCGGCATGACAAGTACGACCTACGGACCGGTGCCCCGCTCCGCCCGGGTCGCCCCGACCGAGCAGCGGCTGGCCGGCGGGCCCCGGCTGTGGGGGATGCCGCACGACGACAACGCCGCCCTGCTCGGCGGAGTCGCCGGCCACGCCGGGGTGTTCTCGACCCCGGCCGATCTCGCCACCTTCGCCACCCACCTGCTGACCTCGCACGCCACCGGCGGGCCCCTGGGCCGCTGGCTCGCCCGCAGCATGCAGCCGCAGGCCGCGATCGAGCCGGGCCTCGACCGCGGCCTGGCCTGGATCCTCGCGGACGAGGGCCGGGTCGCCTACCACCACGGCTTCACCGGCACCAGCCTCTACCTGGCCCCGACCACCGGCCGCTACCTGGCCATCTGCACCAACGCCGTCTACCACCACCAGGACAACCGCACCCGCCTCGCCCCGCTGCGGGCCCTCGCTCTGAAGGCGATCATCGACGAACCCTAGGAGGGCCACCCGTGCCCAGCACCACGCTCGCGTCCCTCACCACCCTGCGGCTCGGTGGCCCGGCCGGCGCCGTCGTGCGGGTCGCCGACCCCGACGACTGGTTCGAACTGGTCCGCACGATCGGCGACCGGCAGGAGGACGCGCCCCTCATCCTCGGCCACGGCAGCAACGTCATCGCCTCCGACACCGGCCACCAGGGCACCGTCGCCGTGATGAACACCCGGGGCATCACCGTGAAGCGGGTGGACGACGACACGGTCGCCGCGACCGTCCAGGCCGGACACCCGCTCGCCGACCTCGTCCAGTGGGCCGCGGCCGAACACCTCGCCGGACTCGAGTGCCTGGCCGGCATACCCGGCACTGTCGGGGCCGCCCCCGTCCAGAACGCCGGAGCCTACGGCCAGCAGGTCTCCGACACCCTCGACCACCTCACCGCCTGGGACTGGGACCTGGGCCGCCCGCGGACCCTGCCCGCCCAGGCATGCCGCCTGCGCCACCGCGACAGCCGCTTCAAGCGCGACCCCGGCCGCTGGACCGTCCTCACCGCGACGTTCCACCTCACCCGCTCACCCGCTGCCCCGATCACCTACCGGCCGCTCGCCGACGAACTCGGCGTCCGGGTCGGAGCCCGCCCGCCGGTTGCCGAGGTGACTGCCGCCGTCCTCGCCAACCGCCACCGCCGGGGACTTCTTCTCGACCCGTACGGAACCGACGCCCGCCAGGTCGGATCGGTCTTCCTCAACCCGCCGGTCACCACCGTCCGGGCCGCCCGCTGGTCGGCTGTCGGCTGCCCGGTCCACACCGACAGCGACGGACGGCTGCGGGCCGGCGCCGGGTGGCTGCTGGAGCATGTCGGCCACGGCCCCGGCCGCACGATCGCAGACGGCGTCCGCTGCTCGGAACGCCGCACGCTCACCCTCACCGCCCACGACGGAGCGACCGCAACGGACTTCGCTCAAGCCCTCACCGCACTCTCGGCGCAGGTCGAGAGTGCCACCGGCATCGCTCTGCGGCCCGAGCCGGTGTTCGTCGGCGCATGGTCGTGAGGTCGGCCGGGCGGCAGCAGCCGGTCAACTGCCGTACTGGGCGAGCAGTTCGCGGGCGTCGGCGAGGTCCTCGGGGGTGGGGGCGTCGTCCTGGGTGAGGCGGTGGCGCCAGTAGCCGGTGAAGTGGATGTTCGCGCGGGCGAGGCCGCGGTCGGCGAGCAGGTGGCGGCGCAGGGCGCGGACGGTGCCGGCCTCGCCGGCCAGCCAGGCGTGTTCGATGTCGGCGGGCAGCTCGGCGGCGCGGACGGCGGCCAGCAGCCGTTCGCCGGGCGGGGCATCCGCGCGGTGGATCCAGTGCGCGGTCAACTCGCCGAAGCCACGCAGGGGTTGGTGCTCCTCGGGCCCGGCGGTCTCGATCCAGGCGTGCGCCCGGGCGCCGGCCGGCAGCGCCTCCACCAGGGTGCCGAGCGCGGGCAGCGCCGACTCGTCGCAGGCGAACAGCAGCGGCCCGGCGCCGTCCAGCGGGAACGGACGGGCGAACTCGGGGGAGGGGCCGAACATCGCCAGCACCTGCCCGGGCCGGGCCCGGGCCGCCCAGTCGGCCGCCGGGCCGTCGCCGTGCAGCACGAAGTCGACGTCCACGGTGTGGAGTTCGGCGTCGTGGGCGCGGATCGTGAAGGACCGCATCCACGGCCGGCGGTGCTCCGGGACGGCGTGGCAGGCCCGGTACCAGTCCATCAGGTCCTGCCCGGGGGCGGCCGGCGGCAGCTCGGGGCGGTCCTGGCCGGGGCGCGGGAAGTACAGCTTGACCTGCTGGTCCGGCCCGGCGAGGGCGAACTCGCCCGGCGGCAGCGCGAAGGCGATCCGGGCGGTGCGCGGCGTGGGCCGGTGGACGGCGGTGACGGTCAGTCGGCGGATCGGCAGGTCGGGCACGGCGGGGCTCCCGTCGAGACGGAGGAGGCGGAGGAGAGGACGCGGCCCAGCCTGCCGGGGCCCGCTCACAGCGCGCTGTCAGCGGGCTGTCACCGGGCGGGGGGTGCTCAGTGCGAGAGCACGTCCTTGAGCGCCTCCTCGGTGCGGCCGATCACCGTGTAGCCGTCGTCGGCGGTGATGATCGGACGCTGGATCAGCGCAGGGTTGGCGGCCATCGCCTCCACCCAGCGGGCCCGGTCGGCGTCCTCCCGGCCCCAGCCGCGCAGGCCGAGCTCCTTGCCGACCGGCTCGTCCAGCCGGGCCACGTCCCACGGCTCCAGGCCCAGGCGGCCCAGCACCTCGGTCAGTTCGGCGGCCGTCGGCGGCTCGTCCAGGTAGCGGCGCACCGTGTACTGCACGCCCGCCGCGTCGAGTTCGCTCTGCGCGGTACGGCACTTGCTGCACCGCGGGTTGATCCAGATCTCCATGACCGGCCAGCCTACCGAGCACCCGCCCCGGGCCGCCCGGCGCGGGGAACTCCGGCGCGCCGCCCGGCCGTTGCGGCAGACGAGAGTGACGAGACCGCCGTTGGGGAGACGCCATGGACGCTGCCGCGATCGTCGAGGAGCTGCTGGGGCCGGCCGGCCGCCGCGACCCGTACCCGCTGTACGAGCGGCTGCGGGAGTTCGGCCCGGCGGTGCGCACCGACGACTTCCTGGTGACGGTCACCGGGTACGAGGAGGCCGACGAGGTGCTGCGCACCCCCGGCTTCGGAGTGCTCGACCCCGAGCTCGCCGCCCGGTTCGAACAGGACTACCAGGGCCACCCGGGCAAGACCCTGCTGGGCGACTCCGTCCTGGAGCGCAACGCGCCCGACCACGCCCGGATGCGCTCGCTGATCTCCTCGGTCTTCACCCCGCGCCGGGTCGCCCTGCTCGCGCCCGCCGTCACCGCCGCCGTCGAAGGACTGCTCGACGAGCTCGCCGCGTACGGCGACGAACCGCTCGATTTCCTCGACGCCTTCGCCTTCCGGCTGCCGATCGGCGTGATCTGCGAGCTGCTCGGCGTCCCCGAGCAGGACCGGCACCTGTTCCGCCCGCTGGCCGCCGACCTCACCGCCACCCTGGAGATCCTGATCGAGGACGCGGAGCTGGCCGCCGCCGACCGCGCCGCCGACGACCTCTCCCGGTACTTCACCGACCTCACCGCGCTGCGCCGCGCCGCCCCCAGGGACGACCTGGTCAGCGCCCTGGTGGCGACCGCCGACGCCGACCCGAGCCGGCTCTCCGACGCCGAACTGCTGGCCAACCTGGCCCTGCTGCTGGTGGCCGGCTTCGAGACCACCGGCAACCTGCTCGGCAACGCCCTCGCCCTGCTCTTCGACCACCCCGACACCGCCGCACGGCTGCGCGACGGCGCCCTCGACCCGTCCGCGCTGGTCGACGAGGTGCTGCGCTTCGACTCCCCCGTGCAGCTGACCTCCCGGGTCGCGCTCACCGACGGCCTCACCATCGGCGGCCGCCCCGTCCCGCAGTACACCTGCGCCCTGCTGCTGATCGGCGCCGCCAACCGCGACCCGCGCCGCTACCCGGACCCGGGGCGCTTCGACGCGGCCCGCGCCGACGGCCCACCGCTCAGCTTCGGCGGCGGCCCGCACTACTGCCTGGGCGCCCCGCTCGCCCGCCTGGAGGCCACCACCGCGCTGCCCGCCCTGCTGCGCCGCTTCCCCGCGCTGGCCCCCGCCGGGCCGGCCGAACGCCGCGAACGGCTGGTGCTGCGCGGCCACCGCACCCTGCCGGTCGCCCTCACCGGCCGCTGACCCGCCCGCCTCCGGCCGCTGACGTGCCCGCCGCCGGCCCGTCGACGCCCCCGCGCCGGCCCGCTGACGTGCCGTCAAGGTGCCGATGGTGACGCCGGTCACGGCATTCGGGTGAAATATGATCGAATCGGGCCGAACGGCCCAATCGGTCGGGACCTTGGCACAGGGCAGCCCCGGCCGGTGGCACGGGACGATGGAAGGGTGACGCACCCGTCCGGGCGCCCGCCGAGGAGGTCAGCACATGCCCGCGCCCACCGCGACGCCCGCCCCGGTCGCCCCCGCCGACCCGCACGGCCGCGCGGCCACGGCCCGCTGGGAAGCGGCGATGGCCGAGGCGCTGCGCACCCCGGCCTGGGCGCGCGTCCTGCCGGTCCTGCTGCTGGTCGCCGACCTGGCCCTGGAGGAGGCCGTCCCCCGGTCGGTCTCCGCGGGCTTCCTGCTGACGGTCTTCCCGGTGGTCGTGGCGTTCAGCGCCGGCCCCGTCGCGGTGGCCTGCGTGACGGGCCTCACCGTCGGCCTGCAGGCGCTGCTCGCCCTGCGCTCCGGGCACCTGCACGAACAGCACCACCTGTGGACGTACCTGGCCACCGCCCTGGCCGGGCTGATGGGCGCGGGCCTGTCGACCCAGCGCCGCAGCCAGGCCCGCCGGCTGGCCCGGATCCAGGCCGTCGCCGACACCCTCCAGCACACCGTGCTGCACCCCGTCCCCACCCGGGTCGGGGGCCTGCGCGCCGCCGGCCTGTACCGGCCCGCCGAGGCGGACGTCGGCATAGGCGGCGACCTGTACGACGTGTGCGAGACCCGGCACGGCACCCGGATCCTGCTGGGCGACGTGCGCGGCAAGGGCCTGGAGGCGGTGCGCACCGTCGCCGACGTGATCGGCGCGTTCCGGATCGCCGCCCACGAGACCGCCGACCTCGGCGAACTCGCCGCCCAGCTCGACCGCCAGGTGCGCCGGGCCGCCGAGCGGCTCGGCGACGGCGAGCTGTTCGTCACCGCCGTGCTGCTCCAGCACGACCGGCTCACCGGCCGGTTCGAGCTGGTCAACCGCGGCCACCTCGCCCCGCTGGTGGTCGGCCCCGGCACGGTCGCCACCGTCCGCTGCGCCGAGGACCTCCCGCTCGGCCTCGGCCACCTCGGCGCCGGCCCAACCCCGGAGCCCACCCCCGTGCCGCTGCCGCCCGGGCACAGCCTGCTGCTGCACACCGACGGCGTCACCGAGGCCCGGGACGGCGACGGCGCCTTCTACCCGCTGACCGCCCGGCTCGGCACGCTGCCGATCACCGACCCGGACACCCTGGTCGCGTTCCTCGACCAGGACGTCCGCCGCCACGCCGGCGCGCTGTCCGACGACGTCGCGGTGCTGGCCCTGCGCGCCGCCTGAGCGGGCCGCCCGGTCAGGTCGCGCCGTTGATCACCGAGTTCTGGATCGCCCCGACCTGCAGGTTGTAGTCGGTCAGCACCTGGTCGTAGGTGCCGTCGGTGATCAGCCGGTTCATCGCCCGCATCAGCACGTCGCGCAGCGCCGCGTCCTCCTTGCGCACCGCGATGCCGAACGGCCTGGGCTGGATCTGCGGGCCGCCGATCTGGAAGACGCTGCCGTTGTCCACGGTCTGCGCCGCGTACTGGGCCTTCGGGTAGTCGGTGATCCAGGCGTCCGCCTTGCCCTTGAGGCTGTCCACCGCCGCGACGTCGTTGTCGGTCTCCACCGTCCTGATCGGCTTCGCCTCGTGCTCGCAGACCTTCGCCTGGCGCTGCACCAGGTCGTAGTGGGTGGTGCCCTTCTTGACCGCCACCGTGTGGCCGCACAGGTGGTCGACGTCGGTGATGTTCTGCGGGTTGCCCTTGTCGACGGCGATGCCGATGCCCGCCATGAAGTAGTCGACGAAGTCCACGCCCGGGCCGTTCGGCTTGCCGTCCTTGTCGAGGCCCTCCTCGCGCTCGCGGGTGTCGGTGATGCCGGACATCGCGATGTCGTACTTGTGGCTCAGCAGGCCCGGCAGCACGTTGGCGAACGGCCCGGCGTCCTGGAGCTCCAGCCGGACGCCGAGCACCGCGCCCAGCTTCTCCGCCAGGTGCGGGTCCAGCCCGGCCGGCTCGTTGCGGTCGTTGCGGTAGACCACCGGCGCGGCGGTGAACGAGGCGCCCACCGTCAGCACCCCCGCCTTGCGCACCGACTCCGGCAGCAGGGCGTGCAGGTCCACCTTCTTCTCCTGGGTACCACCGATGCCGCAGCCGCCCAGCAGCAGCGCCCCACCGATGACGGCGACGAGCGCGGTGCGCCCCCGCCCGGTCGTGTGTGCCATGGTCGTCGTCTCTCCCCGTGGGTGAACGGCGGAACACACGACGGCCCCGAGGGCCCCGGACGGCATTCGACGACATGACGGCGGACAGCGGCATGCCAAATACCGAGGGAACCCCCTCGGCCGGCCGCCGTTCCGGCTAGATCATGGGCGACTATAGCCAGCACCGGCACGCCCGCCCCAGTGCCCCCCGGCAATTGGCGTACATGTCACCAGCGCTGACGTCCGATCAGCACCGGTCCGGCCCGGTTCGTCCGGCCGGTTCGTACGAGCGGGGAGCGGCCGGTCAGGACCACCCCGGCTGATCGAACCGGGGCAGGGTGTCCGGGCCGCCGTCCGCGCCGGTCGGCAGCGGGCTGGGCGCCGGGCCGAACGGCTCGGTGGCGCCCGGGTCCCGCACCCGCGCGGTGGCGGTCACCGTCACGTTGCCGGGGACGCCGATGCTCACCGTCACGCCCGTCCCGTCCGGGGTGCGCGCCCCGGCCTCGAACGCGGTGTCCTCGGTGACCGTCCAGCCCCGGCCGGTCCAGTACGCCCGGACCTGCTCCAGCAGCCGGGGCCGGTTGCCCTCCGCGACCTTGGTCAGCACGTACCGGCGCAGCGTCAGCTGCGCGGTGCCGTCGTTGTCCCGGCGGGCGTTCTCGTGCGGCACCGCCCGGAACGCGTCGTCGGCGTACCGGACCGCGGGCGTCAGCGCCGAGGTGGTGCCGTCCACCAGCTCCTGCAGCCGACTCCGCGCCAGGTCCGCGGCCGGCGCCGAGGCGCCCGAGGCGGTGCCGGAGGGCGCGCAGCCCGCCAGCACCGGTCCGAGCAGCAGCGCCGCCACGGCGCCCGCGACTCGCAGTCTCATCCGACGTCCCTTCCCGACAGCACCCGCGCCCCCGTCCGTCCTACACCGACCAGAACGGGTCGTGCCTGCGGGGCATGGTGTCCATCACGCCGTCCGGGCCCAGCGGGACGGTGCTGTCGCCGCCGAACGGGTACGAGGTGCCGGTCGGCGGCACGTCCTGGACCCGGGCCAGCAGCGTCGCGTTGCCGGCGAAGCCGATCCTCAACTCGACCGCCCCGAGCGGGGATTCGGCCCGCAGCAGGGGAACCACCGGATCGTTCTCGCCGTCCACCCGCCAGCCGCGCGCCTGCCAGGCCCGGGCCAGCTGGGCGAGCAGCTCCGGATAGCGGTCGGGCGCCAGCCGGGTCATCAGGTAGCGCCGCTTCTCCAGGTGCGCGGTGCCGTCGGGCTCCCGGGTGTACGGGTGCTCGTGCTCGACCGCCACGTAGGGTCCGTCCGCCCAGTCGACGGGCGGGTTCAGCGCCGCCGGGGCGGAGTCCAGCAGTTCGTCCACCGCCGCTTTCGCGGCCCGCAGGTCGGCCGACGGGTGGGGTGCCGCGAAGTCGTTCATCGCCGGTCCTGTCCGATCACCCGGTCGCCGTGACCGGAGACGATCATGCCCATGTTGCGCAGCGAGTGGCCGTCGCGGCCGTCGCCCTGATTCCAGTAGTCCGAGTGCGACTGGAAGCCCAGCGGGCCGTCCGCCACGTCGAAGCGGCGGGCGCCGAACTCGGAGCTCGCCGGGTCCTGCCCGAACCACAGCTCGTGCGGATCCCCGTGCCCGGCGATCTTGTCACCGATGTACCCGCCGAGCGCCGCCCCGGGCACCCCGCCGAGCAGGCCGCCGATGCCCGCGCCGATGCCGATGCCCTTCGCCTCGGCCGGGCTCGGCAGGTGCGAGACCGGGTCGTGCTCGGCCGCCCCCACCCACACGTGCGAGGCGTCCACGCCCAGCTGCGAGGCCTGCTGCGCGCCGGTGCCGGGCGAGCCGACCAGGATGATGTCGTCCGCCGGGATGCCGCCGGGCCGCTGCGCCGCCTGCCCGACGGTGAACGAGCCGTAGCTGTGGCCGAGCGCCGTCAGGTGCGCGGGCTGCCCCTCGTGCGAGGCGCGCAGGCCCTGCAGGAAGCCCTGGTACGACTCGCCGCCCTGCTTGGCCCGCTCGTCGCCGGCCACCGCCAGCGCGTCCGGGCTGATCCCCTTGGCCTGCGGGGTGTCGTAGCCCAGCCAGGCGATCGAGGCGGTCTTGCGGGACGGGTCGATGTCGTGCGCGGTCTGCCACAGGTCGCGGGCCCGGTTGGCGTCGCCGCCGCCCATGTTCTTGACCTCGGTGTTCAGCCCCGGCACGTACGCCACCACGTCGTCCGCGGTGTCCGGGTTGCCGTACGCGAGCGCGGCCCGGCCCTGGCCCTGGTCGCCGATCAGCATCAGGTAGGCGGGCGGCTGCTTGCCCTGGTCGTCGCGCAGGCGGCTCTGGATCGAGCGGAAGCCCTCCAGCTTCTTCTTGTCCCACTCCGACGGGTTCTGCTTGGCCGACAGCTGGTTGACCAACTGGTCGAGGTGGATCCGGTTGGCCTGGTCGCGGGCCGGGGTCGGTATGCCGTCCCGGTTGCCGATCTCGGCCGGGTGCTGCTGGATCAGCCGCTGCTGCTGGTCCGGGGAGAGCGACTTCCACCAGGAGTTCACCTCGGTCGGCGAGGCGTTCTGGCCGGGCATGCCCGCGAGGTCCTGGCTGCCGGCGAGGGTGCCCACCGTCGCGCTGTTCAGCCGCATCGCGGCACCGTCCGGGGCGACCACCCCGCGGGCCTCGGTGGTGTACTGGCGCAGCCGCCGCTGGGTGTCGGCGTCGGCGCCGGCGGCCCTGGACAGCGCGTCGACGATCCGGTCGCGCAGCTGGGCGCCCTGCCGGGCGCGGTCCGGCGCGTCCGGGTCGCGCCGCTCGGCCTCGCTCGGGGCCGGCCAGGACACCCCGCCGTCGTCGGACACCTCGAAGCGGTTCGCGCGCGCCTCGTCCAGCGCGCTGCGCAACTCCTGCTGCGCCTCGGCGAACGCCTGCGCGCCCTGCCGCAGGGCGGGTGCGATCTGCGCCAACTCGCTCTGCGCGAAGGTCAGTTTGGTGGCGGTCGCGGTCAGTGAGCGCTGGGCGCTGTCGGACGCCTCGCCGGTCCAACCGGAGTTCTGCACCCGGCCGGCCACGTCCTGCTGCCACACCCGGGTCTCGTCGGCGAGCTTCTGGGCGAGTTCGTCGTACGCCCGGGCGGCGTCGTACAGCCGCTGCGGGTCCGCGTCGCGGAGCGTGGGGACGTCCATGCTCACATCCCCGTGACGGCGGCCATGGCGACCTGCACCGCCTGGTCGGCGTCCCGGTAGTTCTTGGCGGTCCGGTGCAGGTTCTCGCCCTGCCGGTCCATCTCCGCCGAGAGCTTGTCCAGCACCATCTTCCACTCGGTGGTGCACGCGTCCAGCTCACTGCCCGTCAGCCAGCCGCGCAGCCCCTGCTCCGCACTGTCCGAGGGGCCCGCCACCCGGGTCGCCGCCTCCGGCAGCCGCTCGGCGGCCGTCGTGGCGTTCACCCCCGCGCCGTCGAGCTCCTCCGGGTCCACCTGGAACCCGCCGCCACTCCCGCCTGGGCCCACGTCGCGCACGCCATCCCCCAACACCGGTGTCGGTCCGACCACTTGAGCGGGTCATGCTAGCGAAACCCGCCCCCGGAAACCCAGTTCCCCTGCCCGCCACCCTACTTGGCCCCGCCTTTGACGACCCTTTGCCGTAGGGGGTGAGAGCAACCAGGGGCGCGGGGAACTGCGCGAAAGGGAACGCGACACGTCCGAAAGATCGCGACGCAGGGCAATGACCTGCACGTGTTCGCGACCGCGCGGACGTGTGCGCTCCCTCCTCCTCGCACCCCCCTCTCAGCTCGCGTCCAAGTAGGGCCCGTACAACACCGAAAGAAACCTCGTCGCCAACCGGTCCCGCAGCTCCGCCGGCAGCGCGTCCAGGAGCCGGTTGACGCCGGCCGTCCGGGAGGGCGCGAACCCGGCCGCCGGGAGGAGCGCGGCGAAGGTCGCATCGTCGAGAGCGCCGAGGTCCAATTCGTCCAGCAGCGCGAGGAGTTCGGTGGGCGTCGCGGCCGGCCCGCGCCCGCGGACGGCGGCGACGGCCGCCCTGAGCGTGGCGAGGAGCCCGTCCACCCCCTGCTCGCTGACGCCGGTGAGGGTGAGGTGCAGGCTGGCGGGCAGCCCGCCGACGCTCAACTGGGGCTGCAGGAACCAGCCACGGGCCCGCGCCTCGTCGGCGAGCTCGAACAGGTCGAGCGCAGCGGACTCCGCGCCGATCGCCACCAGCGTCGCGTCCGGCGTGCCGAGCACCCGCAGCCCGTCGATGGCCTCGACGCCGGCGATCAGCCGGCGCGTCGCGGCGAGCGCGGCGCGCCCCAACTCCCGGTAGCCGTCGGCCCCGAGGGCCTGCAGGGTGGCCCAGGCGGCGGCCAGCGGGCCCGCGCCCTTGCTGCTCTGGACGGTGGAGTTGACCACCGGGTAGCCGGGCCACTGCGCGCAGGCGAAGTACGCGGCGAGCCGCATCGCCCGGTCCCGGAACAGCAGTACGGAGGCGCCCTTGGGCGTGTACCCGAACTTGTGCAGGTCGCAGGAGAGCGACGTCACCCCGGGCACCGACAGGTCGAACTCCGGTACGGCCGCGCCCGCTTCGGCGAGCCACGGCAGCAGCCAGCCGCCCACGCAGGCGTCCACGTGGCAGGGCAGTCCGCGCCGCGCCGCGTCGGCAGCGATCTCGGTGACGGGGTCGACCACGCCGTGCGCGTACGAGGGCGCGGAGGCGACCACCAGCACCGTGCGCCCGGTGCACGCCGCCGCCATCGCCGCCGGCACCGCGCGGAAGGTCTCCGGGTCCACCGGCACCGCCACCACCTTGACTTTCAGGTAGTGCCCGGCCTTGAAGAACGCCGCGTGCGCCGTCGCGGGGACGACGATCTCGGGTTCGGCGATCTCCGGCCGGAGGTCCCTGGCGGCCTTCACGGCGAGCATGATCGATTCGGTGCCGCCGCTGGTGAAGATCCCGGGCGTGCTGTCGTCCCCGCCGAGCCGGGCGGCGACCGCGCCGACCACCTGGCGCTCCAGGGCGACGGTGCTCGGGAACGCCGTCGGGTCGAGGCCGTTGACGTCCAGCATCGCCAGGTAGGCGCGTTCGGCGGCGTCCCGGACGTCGGGCCGTCCCGCGTCGTAGGTGTACGCGGTGGTGTGCCCGCCGCGGGTGGGCAGGTCGCCGGCGGTGAGCGCGCGCAGCTCGGCCAGCAGGTCGTCGGCGGGGCGTCCGGCGGACGGCAGCCCGGGGTGGGCGGTGGTCATGTCTCGTCTCCGATCGGCGAGTCGATGGCACAGGTGGCGCGGCGCCGGCGGTACGCGCGCAGGGCGGGCAGCGAGAGCAGCATCAGCGCGGCCGGCACCACGCTGAAGCCGAGCAGCACCACGGCCCGGGCGGTGCCGGTCTGCGCGACGGGGTGGTCGGCGGTGCTGGAGACGAATCCGGCGGCGGCCAGCGCCAGCGAGAACACGCCCGGGCCGGCGGCCAGCCCGGCGGTCTCCCCGGCGGTCCACAGCCCGGTGAACGCCCCGGACTGGAGGCGTCCGGTGCGGGCCGCGTCCGCGTGCACGGTGTCCGGCAGCAGCGACAGCGGCAGCACCTGGAGGGCGGCGTAGGCGGCGCCGAGCAGCGCGCACAGCACCAGCGCGGCCCAGGTGCCGAGGTGCGCGGCGGGCCAGAGCGCCGCCGCGGCGACGGCGAACAGGACGGTCGCGGCGGTCAGGCAGCGCAGCCGCCCCCAGCGGGCGGCGGCCCGGCCCCACAGCGGGACGGCGACGGCGCTCGGCGCGACCAGGCAGACGAACAGCACCGAGGTCAGCCTGTACCCGCCCAGCCAGTGGGCGGCGACGTAGGGCGCGGCCGCCAGCATGATCGCCACGGCGCCGGTCTGCAGGACGAACGCGCCGAGCAGCGCGAAGAACGCCCGGTTGCCGCGCGCGGTGCGCAGCGCCTTCGGCAGTCCGAGCGGCTCCGGGCCCGGCCGGGCGGGCACCCGGCGGGCGCCGAGCGCCGGGACGAGCAGCGTCACCAGCAGCAGGCCGGCGACCACCGCCGCCATCACGGCGTAGCCGCCGCGCCCGCCGCCGGCCAGCGACACCAGGGCGGGTGCGAGTCCGCCCGCGACCAGGATGCCGACGGTGAGGCAGACGATCCGCCAGACCATGATCCGGGTGCGTTCGCCCGGCCGCTCCGACATCTCGGCGGGCAGCGCCACGTACGGCACCTGGAACAGGGCGAACGCGCTGGACGCGAGCACGAACGCCCCGGCGACCCAGGCGGCGGCGCCCGGGCCGTCGACGGGGGAGAGGAACATCGCGGCGAACGCGACCGGCAGGGTGAGGGCGCCGGCCAGCAGGATCCGGGTGCGGCGGCCGGTGCGCAGCGCCTCCCGGTCGCTGGCGGCGCCGACCAGCGGGTTGAACAGCGCGTCCCAGGCCTTCGGCAGGGCGACCACCAGCCCGGCCACGCCGGCCGGGACGCCGAGCGCGTCCGTCATGAAGTAGAGCAGCAGCAGGCCGGGGACGGTGGAGTGGATGCCGGTGCCGACCGAGCCGACGGCGTACCCGGCGAGCCGGCGCCGGGACAGCCGGGATATCGGCGGCCCGGTCACCACGCGCCGTCGCCCAGGCCGAGTTCGCGCAGCACCAGGGCGCGCAGGTGGGCGCGGAAGCGCGGCACCTGGGCGCGGATCGTGGAGCGGCAGAAGCCGTGCGTGGTCCACAGCACCGTCCAGACGGCGAGTTCGGCCCGGTCCGGCGTCAACTGCGGGAGGGCGGCGAGGAGTCGGTCGCGGACGCTCTCCAGCAGCGGGCGGGCGTAGCGCTCCTCCAGGTCGGCGAACTCGGCGGCGTCGGCCATCCAGCGGCGCATCCACAGCGCGGGCACGTGCGGCTGCTCCAGGCAGAAGTCCAGGTAGCGGTCGGCGAATTCGGCGGCGGCCCGGGCCGGGTCGGTGCCGGCGGTGGCGGCGAACCGGGTCAACGCGTCCTCGACGCAGGCCCGTTCGGCCTCGTGGGCGCGGCGCATCACCTCGCGGTACAGGTCGGCCTTGGCGCCGACGTGGTAGGCGACGGTGGCGACGTTCAGCCCGGCCATGACGGCGATCGTCCGGGTGGTGGCGCCGTCGTAGCCGTGCTCGGCGAACAGCTCGGTGGCGGCGGCGACGATCCGTTCCCGGCTCGCCTCGGCGGCCGTCCGGTGCTGGCTCATGGTGGGGGAGCGTACGCGCGCCGTCCGGCCCTGATCAAGCGTTTGATGGAGGGAAGTTCGGCGAATTCCCGGGAACGCGGACGGGCCCCGCCGCGGGTGCGGCAGGGCCCGTGCGACAGCGGCGGATCAGCAGTGCGAGAGCGTCTCGCAGTCCTCCCAGCGGGTGCCGTTCTCGCCCGAACCGGCGGGCGCGACCAGCGAGTTGGACTTCAGCTGGGCGGTGGCGGCGGGACCGGCGGCGAGCCGGACGGCTATCGCGTCGACCACCGGGCGCGGGCTGGTGCCGGCGTAGTTGTTGACCATCACGACGAACGCCAGCTTGCGGCCGTCGGGCGCGGTCGCGTAGCCGAGCAGGTTGTCGACGCCGCCCATCGAACCGCTCTTGGCGTGCACGTTGTTCTCGGCCTTGGTGCCGCGCATCCGGGCGGCCAGGGTGCCGCCGACCATCCGCTGCGGGTTGCCCGCCACCGGCAGCGCGTTGTACCAGGCGTCGAACCACGGCTTGGTCTGCGCGACCTTCAGCAGGTCCGCCATCCGCGCGGGCGTGGTCAGGTCGTAGCGGGACAGGCCGGAGCCGTCCACCTGACGGGTGGTCGGGCCGGTGATGCCGTTGGCCTTCAGGAAGCCGTTGACCTGGTTGATGCCGGTCGCCCAGTCGCCGCGGCCGCCCTTGACCTTGCCGATCTCCTTGGTCAGGTGCTCGGCGATGCCGTTGTTGCTGATCTTCAGCATCGGGACGATCAGCTCGGCGAGGGTCTTCGAGTCGTGCGAGGCCAGCGGCTGCGAGCTCTCCGAGCCGGCCGCCGGCTGCACCCCGCGCAGCACCTTCACGCCGTGCTTGGCCAGCGCGCCCGCGAACACCTGGCCCGCGTACACGCCCGGGTTCTCGACCGTCACCCAGGAGGTCACCGGCGCGGACCCGGCCGGGATGCTGCCGGACAGCTGCACGTCGTTGGAGCCCCGGCGCCGGTCCACGCCGACGCTGGAGCCGCTGCCGGACGCGCCGGTGGCGACGGCGC
The DNA here is from genome assembly GCF_053602195.1 of Kitasatospora sp. NPDC004531. NCBI lineage: Bacteria > Bacillati > Actinomycetota > Actinomycetes > Kitasatosporales > Streptomycetaceae > Kitasatospora > Kitasatospora sp. NPDC004531. The sequence goes on from NZ_JBSGDD010000031.1 coordinate 22,740, forward strand.
CGGTGAACTTCATCGGCGCCTCGGCCGGGTTCAGCGTCACCTTGGCGTTCTCGCCCGCCGCACCCGGGGTGACCGTCACCTGGACGGTGTCCATCATGTACTCGGCGTCGTTGGCGACGGTCAGCCCGGAGATCTGCGGGCTGTACGAGTACGGCTCGTCGTCCCAGGCCCAGCCCGGGCCGAGCGGCGTCGAGTCGTAGCGGGTGCTGTCCGCCAGCACCCGGCCGGTGACCTTGGTGACGCCGGTGGCCGCGACCTTCGCGGCCAGGTCGTCGAGGTCCTGCACCAGCAGGCTCGGGTCGCCGCCGCCCTTGAGCACCAGGTCGCCGAACAGGGTGTCGCCGTACGTGCTGCCGGCGCTGCGGACCTCGGTGGTGAACCGGTAGTCCGCGCCCAGCAGGTCGAGCGCCGCCGTCGAGGTCACGGTCTTCAGGGTGGACGCCGGGGTGAACAGCGCCTGCGGCTGCCGGGCGTACAGCACCTCGCCGGTGGTGGCGTCCAGCACCTCGACGCCGGCCTGCGCGTTCGCCAGCCGCGGGTCGGCGAGCAGCGCGTTCAGGTCGGCGGTCAGCGTGGCGTCGGCCGGCGCCGGGTCGTCGGCCTGCGCCGAGACGGCCAGCAGGGAGGCGGCGAGGACCGCGGCCGCGAGCGGCAGGCTGCGGCGGAACGGACGTGCGGACACAGGTGGCTCCAGGGTGCGGATCGGCCGGGGCACGTGCGTCACCCACGCCCCCGTTTGCCCGGGGACATTATCATCTGATGGGAAATCAGATGATCTTCGCCCTTGGTCCCCCGGACGCCCTCGAACGCCCACCTTCCTGACGTCCCGGCGCCCCGGAAACGTCACACCCCGATCCGCCCGGAACCGCCCCGATACACTGGCGCGGACCTCGGCAGGACAAGCTTCGGAACGGGAGACATGGGCGCGCACGCCGGACTGACGGTCGAGCGGATCACCCGCGCCGCCGCCGAACTCGCGGACCGGGTCGGCATCGACAAGGTCACCGCCGCCACCCTCGCCCGCGGCTTCGGCGTCAAGGACGCCAGCCTCTACTCGCACGTCAAGAGCCTCCAGGAGATCCGCACCCGGGTCGCCCTGCTCGCCACCGAGGAGATCAACGACCGCATCGCGACGGCCGTCGCCGGCCGCTCCGGCGCCGACGCCCTCACCGCCTTCGCCGACGCCTACCGCGGCTACGCCCAGCAGCACCCCGGCCGCTACGCCGCCACCCAACTCCCGCTGAACCCGGACGACTTCGCCGACACCGCCGCCCTGGCCCGGACGGTCGAACTCACCTACGCGGTCATGCGCCACTACCGCCTGGACGAGCCGGACCAGACCGACGCCGTCCGCCTCCTGCGCTCCACCTTCCACGGCTTCATCGCCATCGAGGCCAACGGCGGCTTCCACCACCCCCGCGACATCGACGGCTCCTGGCGGCGCATCGTCTCCGGCCTCCACCGCGTGCTGGAGACCTGGCCCCGCACCGCATAGACCGGCACCCGCGCGGCCTTTCGTGTACGTTCCACCCTTGAAGGGGTGGGAGCCATGCTTCGGAGATCGACGGTCGTTCGGCGCGCCATCGGGCTGGGCGCGGCGGTGGGGGCGGTGCCGGGCCTGTTCCTCGGCGTGGGCATCGCGAAGCTCGCCGGGTACGGGCCCGGCCTCGGGGTCTTCGCGTTCGGCCTGGTCGCGGGCGCGCTGCCGGGCCTGGCGGCCGGGGCCGCGCTGGCCGCGAGCCGGAAGGGCGCGCGCACCGGGCGGTGGCCCGTGCGGGCGGCCCTGGCGGCGGGCGCCGTGTTCTTCCTGGTGAACGAGCTCGCCGTGGGCCTCACCCGCAGCCCCGCCCTCGCCGCCGTGGCGCTCCTCGGCACCCCCGTCGCCATGGCGGTTGCCGCAGCCGCGGCCGCGGCCGCGGCACGCAGGGCCGGCGCGCTCGCCTGGGTCGGCCCCGAGGAGTACCCGCGCCACCACCGCCTCGACCGCGCCAGGGCCCGCCGCGACGCCCGCAGGTAGCCCGCCGCGTTCAGGCCTTCCGGCCCGCCGGCAGGAACAGCGCCGGGACGGCCGTCAGCAGGACGAACCCCAGCGCCACCGCGAACACGGTGCGGAACGCCGCGACCGACCCCGGGCCCCCGTGCGAGGCGTGCTGGAGGGTCAGCGCCACCACCGTGGTGCCGACGGCCGCGCCGAGCTGCTGGGCGACGGCGTTCGCGGTGGTGGCGGCGGGCACCGCGGTCGGCGGCAGGGAGTGGTAGAGCGTCACCATCACCGGCGAGGCCGCCAGCGCCAGGCCGACGCCCTGGGCGAACAGCGCCGCCAGCAGCGGCACGCCGGGCTCCGCGCTCCCGGTCCGGGCGAACACCGCGAGGCCCGCCGCCACCAGCGCCAGTCCGGCCAGCACGAGCGCCCGCGGACTGCTCCGGGCGTCGATCACCCGCCCCACCAGCAGCACCGCGACCCCCGCCCCCGCACCCTGCGCGACCATCGCCAGTCCCGCCGTCAACGGCCCCCGGCCACCGGCCTGTTGGAAGAACAGCGGGATCAGCACCACCGCCCCGTACAGCCCGAAGCTGTTCAGCAGCGACACGGCGGTGGAGGCGGCGAACGCGCGGTCCCGGAACAGCCCGAAGTCCACCACCCGGCCCCGGCCCGCCGGCCGCCGCCGCGCCAGCAGCCCGTGCGCCGTCAGCAGCACCGCCGCGGCGAGCACCGGCACCAGCACGCCCGGATCACCCGGCGACCGGCCCCCGCCCAGCCGGACGCAGCCGAGGACGGCCGCCGTCAGGCCGCCGCTCACCGTCAGCAGGCCCGCCAGGTCCAACCGGTCCGGCTCCGCCTCCCGCTGATCGCGCATCAGCAGCGGCGACAGCACCGCCACCGCCAGGCACACCGGCACGTTCAGCAGGAACACCCACCGCCACGAGTGGCCCTGGACCAGCGCCCCGCCCACCACCGGGCCCGCCAGCGGCGCGACCAGGATCGGCACCGCGATCAGCGCCATCGTCCGGCCCGCCCGCGCGGGGCCCGCCACCTGCACCACCAGGATCCGCATCAACGGGAACAGCATCCCCGCGCCCAGCCCCTGCACCGCCCGGAACGCCACCAGCGACCCCAGCGACCAGGCCAGCCCGCACAGCGCAGACCCCAGCAGGAAGACCGACAGCGAGCCCGTCCAGCACGCCACCGCCCCGAACCGCCGCGCCGCCCACCCCGTCGCCGGAATCACCGCCGACATCGCCAGCAGGTACGCCGTCGCCACCCACTGCACCTGCGCCAGGTCCGCGTGGAACCGCCGCCCCAGGGACTCCAGCGCCACCCCCACCACCGTGGTGTCCAGCAGCGCGACGAACGCCCCCGCCGCCAGTAGCAGCGCCGCCCGCACCACCGGCCCGCCGAGCGGCTCCGCACCGCCCGCTTCCCGGCGCCCCGCCGTCCGACGACCCGGCAGCGAACGCCCCGTCACCGGACGACCCGCCCCAGGAACCCGGCCAGGTTCGCCCGCATCCGCGCCACCCGCTGCTCCGCGTCCAGACTCTCCGTCATCCGCGCCCCGCCCGCGGCCACCCGCCGCCGGCCGCGCACGTACAGCGGGCAGGCCAGGTCGCTGCAGAAGTACTCGCCCGCCGAGGCGTACTCCTCCACCCCGCGCCCGGCCCGGCGGGCCGTCATCAGCGCCACCCCGGAGGCCGGATGGGCCGTCAGGCAGATCGAGCACATCGCCCCGCCGCGCCCCGCGCCCGGTCGCTGCGCCAGCCGGAGGGCCACGCCCACCACCCGGTCCTCGAACTCGGCCACCAAGTACCCCCGGTCGGGTGCCCCTGGCTCCCGCCAGCCGAGAAAGTCCCATTCGTCCCAGTCCAGCTCGGCCAGGTCGCGCGGCAGCCTGGCCCGACTCGCCTCCCCCTTCGTGCAGTTGACGAATGATGAGCGGATCTTCGCATCGGTCAGCGCCCGCATGTCGTCCCCTCTCCCTAGGGCTCCTAGTTTTGGGCCAAGGTATCCTAGGCATGCCGTCACGCCAACCGACTTTCCTCCGGGGGCGGTTGCCCGCCGTCGCCAACAGCGCTTCGCACCAGCGAAGTTGAGGGTCGATCACGGTGCGGGCCGGCGCGCCCGGAGCGCCGCCCGCCGTCCTGACAACCGCCGAACCGGGGAGCTCCGCCATGGGGAGCAATGGGTCTCCGGTCGACTGGCCGCCGCGTCCGGCGTCCTGTCCCTTGGAGTCAGGGAAGCCCACCGCTTCCTGAACCCGATTCCGTTTTCGGAAGGATCTTTCTCTCATGCGTGCACTCACCCGCACTGTCGCCGCCCTCGGTCTCGCCGCCCCCGTCCTGCTGGGCTGCGCCGGCCTGGCCGCTGCCCACGAGGGCGACCTGGACGCCGCCAACATCGGCGGCTCCGGCCCCGAGGCGCACTTCCTGGACGTCAACTTCCTCGCCAACGCCGACGCCGCCGGTCTCGCGGCCGACTTCTCGTCCGTCACCCCGAACAGCGTGGAGCACTTCAGCGGCGCCACCATCGCGACCAACGAAGGCGTCTTCGGCTCCGCCACCGACTCGGGTGCGAGCTGGTAAGCACTGACGCCCGACCGGGAGGAGGGCCGTCCCAGCCCTCCTCCCCGCACCACCTCAGCGCCGGCCGCTTCGGCCGGCGCTTTGCTGTGCCCCGCCCGGCTGGGCCCGTCCGGAATTCTCGGGAGGCGCGGCAGTCACTCCCGCCACACTGATTGCGGAATTCGCTCCGAGCTGGTCGATCCGACGTATTGACCCTCCATCGGCGGGGTGGGAATCTTCTCCGGTCCCGCGCCGAATTGAATGGCGCGCGGCCAATGCCGTAATGGGGGAGCGGGCTGCGCGGCGGCTCGCCGCATTGGCCATGACCTGGGCCGACTGTGCCCATCCGTGCGTTCTTACGGTTCGTTGACGGAGAATTCCAGGCACCCCGGGGCGGGAAAAGTCAACCCAATACACATGGTTGACATGTTCTCGAAACACAAATCATGATGGAGCCACGGCAGGGAGCCCCGGAATGCATTCCGTGGTCTATTCCTGTGTGCCCATTCTGGTATTCCCAGACGATTCGAAAGGGAGGGAACCATGAAGAAGATCGTCATCCGCAAGGCGGGCTCGGTCCGGCTGACCAGCGCCGCTCAGACGATGTACGGCTGCAACTGTGCGGCCGCCTGAGGCCTGAACGCCTGACCGGCGGGGCCGGCTGCCAAGAGCAGTCGGCCCCGTCGTCGCCACATTTCCGGGAGGACCGATGCGCCCTTCGCCCGCCGACACCCCGGCCGGCGCGGATCTCGACAGCCCGCTCGCACTGCACCCGCTCGTCTACCTGGACGAGGGCGAGGAAGTGACGGTCGGCCGGGTCGACACCGACTCGTACGCGGTCTTCCCGCCCGACGGCGCCGACCTGGTCCGGCAGCTCGCCGACGGCATGACGCCGCGTCAGGCCGCGCAGGCGTACGAACGGCAGCACGGCGAGAGCGTCGACATCGCGGACCTGATCGAGGGCCTGGTCGAGCTCGGCTTCGTCCGCGACCCGGGGGAGCGGGACGCCGCCCCGGCGGCCCCGGTGCGCTGGCGGTGGCTCGGCCGGATCGCGTTCAGCCCCCCGGCGTGGATCTGCTACCTGCTGATCACCGGGCTCGGGATCGCCGCCGCCGTCCGCAGCCCCGACCTGGCGCCGCGGCCGACGAACGTCTTCTTCAGCCCGTACTTCACCGTGGTCGCGCTGGTCCTGTTCGTCGGCCAGTTCCCGCTGATCCTGGTCCACGAAGGCTTCCACGCCCTCGCCGGGCGACGGCTGGGCCTGCCCACCCGGCTGCGGATCGGCCACCGGCTGATCTTCGTCGTGCTGGAGACCTCGCTGGACGGGCTGGTCGCCGTCCCGCGCGCCCGCCGCTACCTGCCGATCCTGGCCGGCATGCTCGCCGACACCGTCCTGACCGCCGCCCTCACCCTCACCGCCGACGCCACCCGCCTGCCCGGCGGAGCGCTCAGCGGCCCCGGCCGGCTCTGCCTCGCCCTCGCCTACGCCACCCTGCTGCGGCTGCTCTGGCAGGCGTTCCTGCACCTGCGCACCGACCTGTACGTGCTGCTCAGCACCGTCCTCGGCTGCCAGGACCTGCACGGCACCGCCCAGGGCGTGCTGCGCAACGCCGTCCGCCGCCGCACCGGCCGCCCGCTGCTGGACGAGTCGGCCTGGCACCCGGGCGACCGCCGCGCGGCCCGCTGGTACGCCTGGCTGATCGTGGTCGGCTACGCGTTCTCGCTGGGCGTCTTCGCGGCCGGCGTCCTCCCGGCCGGCGCCCGCTTCGTCACCGGCACCCTGGACCGCTTCCACGGGCGGGCGCCGCTCGGCGAGTTCCTCGACTCGACGGTGTTCTTCGCGCTGACGGTCCTGCAACTCGTCGCCGTCGCCGTCCTCGCCCGGCGCGAGCGCCGCCGCCGCAAAGCCGCCGCACCCCTCCCGACCGCTCTCGGATGAAAGGCACCGCCGCCATGGCCGACCACCGCCACCACTGGGTCCGAGCCGCGCACCGCGCCGCCCGCGCGCAGGCCCGCGCCGCCCTCGACCTGCCGCCCGGCCTGGCGACCGTCAGCGCGGACCGCCGCCTGCGCGGCCCGTACACCGCCGTCGGCTCGCTGCTGCGCGAGCTCGTCCCCGACGCGCTGCTGCGCTGCCCCGAGGCCGTGCACCGGCACGACGTCGAAATCCTTTCCACCGCACCGGAGTTGCGCTCCGTCGTGCCGGCCGGCCGGGAGACCCTGACCTCGCTGGCCGTGCCGAAGGAACGCACCCGCTACTACTCGCGGCTGCGCACCCTGCGGATCGCCCACGGCCTGGTGGAGTTCCTCACCGAGTACGCCCGCACCCTCGACGGCGGCCCGCACACCCTGGTCGTCGAGGACGTGCAGCACGCCGACCCCACCGACGGCGAGTTCCTCGCGGTGCTGCTGCGCCGGATGGACCCGGCCCTGCTCACCGTCGTCGTCGGCAGCACCGCCGACCCGCTCCCCGAGGGCGCGAGCACCGCCGCCGCGCCGCTCGCCCCCGCCCTCGCCGCCCACTGCACCCCCGTCGACGGGCCGGCGCTGCCCCGGCCGGCGGAGGACGAACGCACCCTCGCCGCCCGCTACATCCGCGAGGACGGCACCACCGAGGACCCCCGCGCCGCCCGCGCCCACGCCGCCCTGCCCGCCGCCGAACGCGCCGCCCTGCACGACGCCCGCCGCAGCGAACTGGAACTGCTCGGCGAGAAGTCGCTGCGCCTCGGCGCGATCGCCTGGCACGCCGAACGCGGCAGCGACCCGGCCGGCGCCGGCGCCGACCTGCTGCGCGACGCCTGCGAGTACTGCTGCGACATGGGCTTCTACGACGCCGTCCTGGACTACGGCGCGCGCGGCGCGGCCCTGGTGGCGTACGACACCCACCCCAAGCACTGGTGGACGTTCATCGCCAAGCCCACCACCGCGCTGGCCGCCCTCGACCGGCCCGACGGCATCCTGCCGTACTACGAGGAGGCCCGCTCGGTCAGCGCCGACCCCGAGATCCACCTCCAGTGCGCGTACGGCAGCGCCATGCTCTACACCCGCTTCCTGGAGGGCGAACGCCGCGACTACCGGCTCGCCCGTGCCTGGATCAACGCGGCCATCGCGTTCGCCGTCCAGACCCCCGACCCGAAGGAACGGGCCTTCCGCACCGCCTTCAACCGCAACGGCCTGGCCCTGATCGAAGTCCGGGTCGGCCGCCCCGAGGCCGCGCTCGCCCTGCTCGACAGCTGCATCGGCCGGCTGGACGAGATCCTCGACCCGGGCGAACACGCCCTGCACCGCTCGGTGCTGGTCTACAACCGCGCCCAGGTGCACGCCGGCCTCGGCCGCCACGACCTGGCCGTGGCCGACTACACGGCGGTGCTCGCCGTCGACCCCAACTACGCCGAGTACCACTTCGACCGGGGCATCGTGCTGCGCCGCACCGGCCGGCTCGACGACGCGCTGGCCGACTTCGACGAGGCGATCCGGCTCTCCCCGCCGTTCCCCGAGGCGTACTACAACCGGGCCGACGTGCGCGCCGAACTCGGCGACCTGAAGGGCGCGGTGGCCGACTTCGGGTACGTCGTCGAACTCGACCCGGAGTTCGTCGACGCCTACCTGAACCGGGCCAGCCTGCTCGCCGAGCTCGACGAGACGGACGCCGCCCGGCGGGATCTCGCGGCCGGCCTGGCCGTCGACCCGGCGCACCCCCAACTGCTGTGCCTCAAGGCCCAGTTCGACGCCGCCGACGGCCTGACCGAGCAGGCCCGCGCGGCCTGCTCGGCCGCCCTCGCCGCCGACCCCGAACTCGCCGAGGCCTGGGCCCTGCGCGGCGAACTCGCCTACGGCGACGGCGACCTGGCGTCCGCGCTGGCCGACCTGGCGCACGCCGTCCGGCTCAGCGACGACCCCGGCCTGCGCTTCAACCTCGCCGTCGCCCACCACGACGCCGACCAGCACGCCGAGGCCGTCGCCCTGCTCGACGCGGTGATCGCCGAGACCGCCGACCCCGCCGCCCACCTCCAGCGGGCCCGCTCGCTGCACCGCCTCGACCGCCGGCCGGAGGCCGAGGCCGACCTCCGCGCCGCCGAGGACGACCCCGAACTCGCCGACGAGACAGCCGAGTTGAGGGCGCTGCTGGCGGGCTGAGTCAGGCCGCGCGCCGGGCCCGCGGTGTCAGCGCCGCGAACTCCAGCGGCGCGGACGGGTCGATCGACACGTCCAGCGGCGCGGGCTCGGCGCCGGACCGGACCAGCAGGTCGCCGATCGCGGCGACCATCGCCCCGTTGTCCGTGCACAGCGACAGCGGCGGCACCCGCAGCGCGATCCCGGCGGCGGCGCAGCGCTGCTCGGTCAGCGCCCGGATCCGCGAGTTGGCGGCCACCCCGCCGACCACCACCAGGGTGCCGACGCCGTGGTCGACGCAGGCCCGCACCGCCTTGCGGGTCAGCGTGTCGGCGATCGCCTCCTGCACCGAGGCCGCCGCGTCCGCCACCGGCGGCTCGCCGCCCGCCGCCCGGTGGCCCTCCACCCAGCGGGCGGCGGCCGTCTTCAGCCCGGAGAACGAGAAGGCGTACGGGTCGTCGCCGGGCCCGGTGAGCGGGCGCGGCAGCCGCACCGCGCCGGGGTCGCCGCCGCGGGCCGCCCGGTCGATCGCGGGCCCGCCCGGGTAGGGCAGGCCGAGGATGCGCGCGGTCTTGTCGAAGCACTCGCCGGCCGCGTCGTCCAGGGTGTCGCCGAGGTGCACGACCGGGTCGCGGGCCAGGTCGCGCACCAGCAGCAGCGAGGTGTGGCCGCCGGAGACGATCAGCACCACGCACGGGTTCGGCAGCGGCCCGCCGGCCAGCCCGGCGGCGGCCACGTGCCCGGCCAGGTGGTGCACCCCGTACAGCGGCACCCCGAGCGAGAACGCGTAGCTCTTCGCCGCCGCCACCCCGACCTGCAGGGCCCCCGACAGCCCCGGCCCGGTGGTGACGGCCACCGCCCCCACGTCCCCGAGCGTCAGCCCGGCCCGCCCCAGCGCCTCCCGGACCACCGGCGCCATCGCGTGCACGTGCGCCCGCGCGGCGATCTCCGGCACCACCCCGCCGAACCGGGCGTGCTCGTCCATGCTCGACGCCACCGCCTGCCCGAGCAGCACCCCGTCCCGGACCAGCCCGGCTCCCGTCTCGTCGCAGGACGACTCGATTCCCAGCACCACCGGCGACTTCGGCATCGGCCCGCACCACTCTCGCATCAGACTTGTAATTGCACATAGTGTGCAACAAGTCCGGTCGGGGTCGGCGTACCTCCACAGGAGGAGGGCGCGGACACCCGCCTCGACCTGCGGACCGACCAAGATCGCGACCTGGTGCCGACGGCCCGCCCCGGCACCCTCCCTAGGCTCGTCAACAGCCACCTGACGCCACCTCATCACCGGTCGGGGGCGCGAACCGAGGAACCATGACGACCTACCGATACACCGTCGCCGAGCTGCGCGGACAACTGCGACAGCTGGTGCTGAGCGGCGCCGCGATCGCCCTGGGCGTGGTCTTCCTGATCGCCTCCGTCGGCGGCAGCGGCGCCCTGGTGGACTCCTACAGCCAGAGCGCCGCCGCCGAGGTCGGCCCCGGCGACCTCCAGGTGACCAGGCCCGCCGCGAACGGCGGACTCGACGCCACCGCCGCCGCCCGCGCCCGGCAGACCCCCGGCGTCGCCGACACCGCACTGCGCCTCACCGGCCGCGGCACCCTGCTGACCGCCGACGGACAACCCCTCGACACCGCCGCCACCGTGACCGCCGTCGCCGCCGACCCGGCCCTGCGCTGGCAACTCCTCAAGGACGGCCGCTGGCCGGACGCCCCCGGCGAGGCGCTCCTCGACACCGACACCGCGCACCGCCTCGACGCCGCGCCCGGCGCCGACCTGCGACTCACCCGCCCCGACGGCAGCACCGCCACCGCCCGCCTGGTCGGCACCCTCGACGGCCGCGGCGCGCCCAGCCTCGCCGGACACCCGATCGTCGCCGTCCCCGCCGAGGCCGTCGACCGGTACGCCACCGCCGTCACCGCCGCCCAACTGGACGTCCGCCTCCGGCCCGGCGCCTCCCGCACCACCGCCGCCGAAGCCCTGCGCACCGCCCTCGGCGACGGACCCCAGGTCCGCACCCGGGCCGCGTCCGTGACCGAGGCGACCCGGCAGAGCACCACCATGTACGGCGTGGTGCTGGTCGCCGCCCTCTCCTTCGTACTGATCGCGCTCGCGGTGGCCCGCATGGTGGTCAGCAACACCTTCTCCGTCCTGCTCGCCCAGCGCACCCGCCAACTCGCCCTGCTGCGCTGCGTCGGAGCCGACCGCACCCAGGTCCGCCGGCTGATCCGCCGCCAGGGCCTGCTGCTCGGCATCGGCGCCTCCACCGCCGGCGTGCTGCTCGGCGTCGGACTCGGCGCCGCCGCCACCGGCCTGGCCCGGTACGCCGACCTCGGACCGGTGCACCTGGACCTGCTGCCGTCCCCGCTCACCTGCGCCCTGGCCGGCCTGTTCGGCGTCCTGCTCACCCTGCTGGCCGTCCGCGGACCGGCGAAGCAGGCCTCCGCCGTGCCGCCCGTGGCCGCCCTCGGCGGCGCCCACCGCACCGCCGCCCCCGCCGCGCGGCTGCGCGCCGCCGCCTGGTCCGCGACGCTGCTGCTGGCCGGCGCCGCCACGCTGACGGCGGGCGTGCTGGTGCCGCCGCCGCTGTCGCTGCTCGCCGTCACCCTCGGCGCGATCAGCAGCTTCTTCGGCGTACTGCGCCTCGCCCACCGCCTGCTGCCCGCCGTGATCGTCGCCCTCGGCGCCCCGACCCGCCGCCTGGCCGGCACCGCCGGACGGCTCGCCACCCAGCAACTGCGGCTCAACCCGGCCCGCACCGGCACCACCGGCTCCGCCCTGCTGCTCGGCGTCACCGTGATGGTCGCGGCCGTCACCGCCCTCGACATCACCTCCCACTCGCTCGTCCCGGTGGTCTCCGCCCGCCAGCCCGCCGCCTTCTCGGCCGCCCCCGCCACCGGCGGCCCCCTGCCCGCCGAGGCGCTCACCGCCCTCGGCAACCAGCCCGGACTCGACCTCACCCCCGTCCGCTCCGTCTCCGCCGACGTCGACGGACGCCCCACCCTGCTCGCCGCCGTCGACCCGGCCCGGCTCAACCCCGACGCCGACGGCGTCGAGCAGGCCCGCGCCCTGACCGACGGCACCGCGCTCAGCGGCCTCGCCGACGGAAAGCAGCAGGTCCACGTCACCGTTCCCGGCCGGCCCGCCACCGACCTCCGCCTCGCCGCCGACCGCACCAGCCTGCCCTTCACCCTGCAGAGCGGCGCCTTCCTGCTGGTCACCCCCGCCACCCTGGACCGGCTCGCCCCCGGCGCGCCCGTCACCACCGTCTGGGTCGGCCCCGCCGACGGCGCCGACCGCCTCACCGCCCGCCGCGCCATGGACCGCGCCCTGGCCGGCCACCCGCAGATCCAGGTCACCGACACCGCCGCCCAGGCCCAGACCCTGCGCTCCCTCCTCGACCGGATGACCCAGGTCTCGATGGCCCTGCTGTCCTTCTCCGTCGCCATCGCCGGCCTCGGCGTCGCCGCCACCCTCACCCTCAGCGTCAGCGAACGCGCCCGCGAGATCGGCATGCTCCGCGCCATCGGCATGTCCCGCCGCCAACTGCGCCGCATGCTCACCCTCGAAGCCCTGCTCCTCTCCCTCGCCGCCGCCCTGGCCGGCACCGCCCTCGGCCTCACCTACGGCTGGGCCGCCGCCCGCTCCGTCACCTCCACCCTCGGCACCGTCGGCGGCCCCCCGGTCCTTCCCGTCCTCGCCTCGCTCGCCCTGACCGTCCTGATCGGCCTCGCCGCCGCCGTCCTCCCCGCCCGCCGGGTCGGCCGGATGACGGTGGTCGCCGCCCTGCACGCGAGCTGACCGCCCCGCTGTCACATTCCCGGGCCCTGCCCGGTCTCCCTCCTGAAAGCCGCGACACACCAGCCGCAACGGAGGCGAACACCATGGCCCGGATCTCCCTCGACCCGCCCCGCACCCTGCTCTACCGCATCGGCGAGTGGTACAGCAGGCGCACCTACGGCACCGTCCTGGACCCCACCCGCGCGCTCGCCCACCACACCAAGGTGCTGATGGACACCAGCCGCTTCGAACTGCGGCTCGCCAAATGGGACAAGCTCGACCCCGCGCTCAAACTCCTCGCCGTGATGGCCAGTGCCCACCTCATCGGCTGCACCTGGTGCACCGACTTCGGCTACTGGGAGGCGCACCAGCACGGCCTGCCCGCCGAGAAGATCCGCGCCGTCCCCACCTGGCGCGAACACCGGGAACTCTTCGGCGAGTTGGAGCTCGACGTGCTGGAGTACGCCGAGGCGATGACCGAGACCCGGCCCACCGTCACCGACGAACTCGCCGCCCGCCTGCTGCGCACCCTCGGCGAGGCGGCCTTCGTCGAACTCACCGCGATGATCGCCGTCGAGAACCTCCGCTCCCGGGTGAACAGCGCCTTCGGACTGGTCGGCCAGGGCTTCTCCGACCGCTGCGCCGTCCCGCCCCGCACCGCCTGAACTCCGCGAAAGGAATGTCAATGACCAAGCAGCAGCACACCGTTGAGGCCGGCAGCACGTCGCGACGGAGCGCCCTCAAGGCGGCCGTGATCGGCGCCGGAGCACTCACCGCCGCGGGCGCGAGCAGCACCGCCGCACACGCGGACGGGCCCGGACGCGGCACGCCCACCTTCGTCCTCGTGCACGGCTCGGGCAGCAACTCCTTCTACTGGCAGCCCCTGCTGCGCGAACTCGGCCTGCGCGGGCACCGCGCGATCGCCGTCGACCTGCCCGGGCACGGGCACGGCGCGTACCTCCCCGAGTCCTACCAGTTCCCGCAGGACCTGGAACGGCTGCGCACCGAACCGTCCCCGATCGCCGCGGTGACGTTGGACGACTGCGCCGCGCACGTCGTCGACGCGGTGCGGCAGGCCCGCCGACACGGCCCGGTCGTCCTGGTCGGGTCGAGCCTCGGCGGCGCCACCCTCAACGCGGTCGCCAACCGGGTGCCCGACCTGATCGCGCACCTCGTCTACGCCTCCGCGTTCTGCCCCACCCGGCACGCCTCCGTGCTGCAACTCGTCATGACCCCCGAAGGCGCCGCCAGCTCCATGTTCCGGATCCCCCCGGTGCCGACCCCGCCCGAGCTCGGCGTCAGCCGGATCAACTGGCGCTCCGGCGACCCCGCCTTCTTCGCCGCCGTCAAGGACGCCCTCGCCGCCGACCGCACCGACGCCGAAGTCCGCGCCCTGATGAACATCCTGGAACCGGACGAGTCGGCCGCCCTCGGCACCAGCGAATCCGCCCGCGGCCTCCCCGCCCACTGGGGCCGCGTCCCGCGCACCTACCTCCGCTACAGCCAGGACCACACCATCCCGCTCCCGCTCCAGGACCTCATGATCCGCGAGGCCGACGCCCTCACCCCCCACAACCCCTTCCGCACCCGCACCCTCCCCGCCCCCCACGCCGGCCCCCGCGACCCCCGCCTCCTCGCCGACGAACTCGACCTCGTCGCCCGCCTCGCCCGCGCCTGACCGCCCCCACCACGACCGCCGCCAGTCGTTCGTCCGCGACCGGCGGCGGTCGGTGCACGGCACCGGGCGGCCGGTCACCCGCCCGCCACCGGCCGCATCCGGGTCAGGGCCGGCACCGGAGGTCAGGCGGACAACGCGGCGCACACGGTGTAGACGACGACATCGCCCTCGGCCGTACCGGTGGAGAACCGCACGTAGCCGGTCCCGTCGGGGTTGAGGCGGGTGCCGGTCTGCCGGAACGGGCTGTAGAGCCCGTCACCAGCGACATCGCCCCCGATGCTCACGGGCGCCGACCCCGCCGGGCAGACCGGGGTCGGCACGGGGACGTTGTCCGGGGTGGACGGCGGGATGTGCACGGTCGCCTGCACCACGTCGAAGGACGTGACCCCCGCAGGCCCCTGCGGACCGGCGGGGCCCTGCGGACCCTGTGGCCCCTCCGGTCCTTGCGGCCCTTCTGGCCCTTCCGGTCCCTCCGGTCCCTCCGGTCCCTCCGGTCCCTCCGGACCCTCTGGTCCCTCCGGCCCCTGCGGGCCCGTGCATTCGTGGTGGCAGTGGTGGCCGCCGCCCCTGTCTCCGGACTTGTCCGCGAAGGCAGGCTGGGTGGCAATGGCGCCTGCGCTGACCGTGGCAAGGACGCCGAGGGTGACGAGGACGCGCCTGTGAGCAATTTTCATCGCCGGCTCTTTTCTCCGAGAAAGTTCTGATGTCCAGATCCCCGGGATTTTCGGAGGCTCGCCTCGAAAGAGAACATGCTGCCCCGGGGTCTGGTATTGATGCGAGACATCTGGGAATTCGAGGAGTTCGCGCGAAGTCGGACAGAAGTCCCTGATGATTTAGGGGGCTTCACGCCGTCTCCCTTGATCGTTTCGGCTCGCGGTCGGAATCCCGCCCTCCGAACGTCCCACGGACCACTTCGAAGCCGCCCGCCCGTGGGGGCAGTCCGGGTGCGCATTTGATGCGCGCGGGTGAACGTCGGGCAGGTCCTGAACGCCCGTTGGCACCGGACGCGTCGTCAGCGGCCGGCAGTCGCCCCGGTCGCCGGTGTCGGCCGCCGTCCTGCCGCCGAGGCCGGTCCCCAGTACGCCCTTGCCCTGCTCCGTCGTCGCGGCGGGGAGCCGTACGTGCTGTTCACCGATCAATCACCCGGTGTGCATGTTTTTGCCACTTCGAATACTCCTCGAATCAACCCGGGATTTTCATTCGTCCCTCATGTGCCGTTGGTTGTGTGACCGCTGTCGGTCGGTACGCAACGAACGAGTCAGGAGGTGCGCGATGTCGCTGTCGGAGGCGGCCGGGGCGCGCGGGAGCAGTGCGGAGGAGGAGCCGCTGCACGTGGCCAGTCGGTTGCACGCGTTCAACCGGTTCGAGCTGAAGTACCTGGTCCCGGTGGAGCAGGCGGCCGAGATCCGGGACGAGTTGGCCGAGCGGATGGACCGGGACCTGCACAGCCCGGTCGGCGGCTACGGCGTGTGGAGCCTGTACTACGACAGTCCGCAGCTCCGTTTCTACTGGGAGAAGATCGAGGGCCTCAAGTTCCGCCGCAAACTGCGCGTGCGGCACTACGGCGACCTCGAATCGGTCACCGACGAGTCGCCGGTCTGCGTGGAGATCAAGCAGCGGGTCAACCGGGTCACCCAGAAGCGCCGCATCACCCTCCCGTACGCCGTGGCACGGCAGTTGTGCGACGCCCGGCAGCTGGTGGAGCACACGCCGAAGGAGAGCCCCTTCGTCCAGGAGGTGCTCGACCTGGTCGTGCGGCTGGACCTGCGGCCCACCGCGATCACCGGCTACCAGCGCGAGGCCCTGGTCGGCCGGGACGCCGACACCGGGCTGCGGGTCACCTTCGACCGCCGCATCCGCGGCCGGGACCGGGACTTCCACTTCGGCACCCCCGGGGCGGAGAACCGGTTCACCCTCCCGCCGCACATGTCGGTGATGGAGATCAAGGTCAACGAGCGCACCCCGCACTGGATCACCGACCTGGCCGCGCGGCGCAACCTCAGCCTGGTCCGGGTCTCCAAGTACGTGCAGTCCGTCGAGGCGTTCGGCCTGGCCCCGCGCTCGGTCTTCCACGTCCACGAGGCGGACTGCCCGCCTCCCGTCACCACTCCCACCCCCGAGCGGTCGGCGCGCGACGGCGCGCCGCTGAAGGCAGGAGCACAGTGAACTTCGACCTGCAGGAACTGAGCGGGACGTTCAGCGTCGCCGACGTGGTAGCGGCCATGGCGCTCTCGTTCCTCCTGTCCGTCCTCATCGGCTACGTGTACCGGTACACCCACCGGAACGTCTCCTACAGCCAGTCCTACGTGCAGACGCTGGTCATCGTCGGCATGGTCGTGGCCCTGATCATGCTGGTCGTCGGATCGAACCTGGCCCGCGCGTTCTCCCTGGTCGGCGCCCTGTCCGTGGTCCGGTTCCGGAACGCCGTCAAGGAGACCAGGGACGTCGGCTTCATCTTCCTGGCGATGGCCATCGGCATGGCCTGCGGTGCCCGGTTCTACACCCTCGCCGCGGTCGGCGCCGTGGTCATCTGCGCCGTCGTCCTGCTGATGTCCAAGTTCAACTGGTTCGCGCTGAACGTGCAGCGCCAGGTCGTCAAGGTCCAGGTGCCGGCGGGCGAGGACCACACCCCGCAGATCCGCGACGTGCTGATCAAGTACACCAGCGAGTTCGAGCTGGTCAGCACCGAGACCATCCGCGGCGGCGCGCTCTGCGAGGTCTTCTACACGGTCCGCCTGAAGAAGGGCGCCGAGCCCGGCGACCTGGTCGGCGCGCTCCAGGAGCGCACCTCCGGTCAGCGGGTCACCGTCCTCACCGGCTACGACACCACGGACCTGTGATGGACGGCGAGACCCCCGCGCAGCGCCGGAGGCGGCTGAAGGACCGGGTGCCCGTCCGGCTGCGCCACCACTGGAAGCCGGCCGCGACCCTGGGCGTCGGGCTCGCCGCGATGGTCTGGTTCCTCGGTGACGCGCGGATCTCCCCGTACGTGACCTCGTCCTCCCGGGTCGAGGCGGACGCGATCACCGAGGACGTCCCCGGCACGGTCGGGCTGTACGACACCTCGGTGTCGCACTCGATCCAACTCACCTACCACCAGACCGACTTCGACAAGATGATGAAGGAGTTCAAGGACGACGGCACCAAGGAGTACATCGAAGCCGACCTGGTCATCGACGGCGTCCGCCTCGACAACGTCGGCATCCGGCTGAAGGGCAACTCCACCCTGTCCTCGCTGCGCGGCAACAAGGGCATGCCGGGCGGCGGCCAGTTCCCCGGGGGCGGGATGCCCCAACTCCCGGACGGGATGCAGCTCCCCGAGGGCGCCCGGCCCGGAGGAGCCGGCGGCGCGGGCGGTGCGGGCGGACCGGGTGGTGCGGGCGGCGCTCCGGGCGGGATGGTGCAGTACAACCTCTCGGCGGACAAGCCCGAGGAGCTGCCCTGGCTCGTCAAGATCGACGAGTACGTCAAGGGCCGCGCCTACCAGGGCGAACGGGAGATCTCCCTGCGCCCCGGCAGCAACAGCCAGTTGCCCCTCAACGAGGCCCTGTCGCTGTCCCTGACCGAGCACAGCGGGCAGCGGGCCGAGCGCTACGGCTTCACCCAACTGAAGGTGAACGACCGGCCCGCCGCCGCCCGCCTCATGGTCGAGGCACCCGACACCGACTACGCGGAGCAGACCGGCGACGGCAACGGCGTGCTGTACAAGGCCAGGGCGGGCGGCAGCTTCGCGTACCGCGGCGACGACCCCAGCGAGTACGAGGACTCCTTCAAGCAGCTCAACAAGAAGGGCAGCCAGGACCTCGAACCGGTGATGAAGCTCATCAAGTGGGTCGACAGCGCCTCGGACGAGGAGTTCGCCCGGGACCTCGACAAGTACGTCGACGTCGAGTCCCTCGCCTCCTACGTCGCCGCGCAGAACCTGCTGCTGAACTTCGACGACATGGCCGGACCGGGCAAGAACTACCTGCTCCGGTACGACCTGGACACCAAGAAGTTCTCCGTCCTGGGCTGGGACTACAACCTGACCTTCAGTGGCGACGCCACCGCCGGGCCGGACGACTCGATCGGCATGGGCGGCGGCATGATGCCGGGCGGCCAGGGCCAGGGTGGGCCCGTGCCCCAGGGGCAGGGCGGGCCCGTGCCCCAGGGCCAGGACGTGCCTCAGGGCGATCCCGACGGGAAGGGCGGTCCGGGCGGCAGGGGCGGGTTCGCCCAGCACGCCCTGAAGACCAAGTTCCTCGCCTCCGACGCCTTCGACGGCGTCTACAAGAAGGCGTACCGGGAGCTGTACGAGAAGTTCTACGGCTCGGGCGCGGCGTCGCAGCAACTGGACGCGGTCGCGCGGCAGGCCCGCGCCGCGGGCACCGATTCCCCGGAACTGGACGCCGCGGTGGCCAAGCTCGCGGGGACGGTCGCCGACCGCACCGCGGCCCTGGCCAAGGACCCGGAGGTGACCGGCTGAGGCCCAGGTGCCCCGGGCGGCCCTCCGGCAGGGGAGCTGCCCGGGGCGCCCGCCCGCGACCGCGCCGCACGACCGTTCCGGGGCCGTGCGGCTCACACCCGTCCCGACCCCGAGGTGCCAGAACGTGACCGACCCCTACAACCCCGCCCGTACGACCGCGGGCCACACCGTCCTGGTGGTGGAGGACGACGCCAGCATCCGCACCCTGCTCGCCTCCGCGCTCGGCGTGGCCGGCTACACGGTGGTGTGCGCGTCCGCAGGGCGGGAGGCGATGTTCGAGGTCGGCCGCTGCCGGCCCCACCTGATCCTGCTGGACGTGATGCTCCCGGACACCGACGGCTTCCGGCTCACCCGCGCGCTGCGGGCCCGGGGCGTCCACACACCGGTGCTGTTCCTGACCGCCAGAGCGGACGTCGAGGACCGGATCGCCGGGCTGAGCTCCGGCGGGGACGACTACGTCACCAAGCCGTTCCACGTCCAGGAGGTGCTGCTGCGGGTCCGCGCCATCCTGCGTCGCGGCACCGCCCCCGGGCCGGCCACCGACCCCGACCCGCCGCTGCGCTACGCGGACCTCACCCTGGACGAGGCCACCCACGACGTCCACCGGGCCGGCCTGCCGGTGCGGCTGTCACCCACCGAGTTCCGGCTGCTGGCATGCCTGCTGGCCCAGCCCGAACGGGTGCTGACGAAGGCCGACATCCTCCAGAAGGTCTGGAACTACGACTTCGTCGGCGACACCCGGATCGTCGACACCTACATCAAGAACCTGCGCCGCAAGATCGACCGGGACGAGCCCCCGCTGATCCACACCGTGCGCGGCGTCGGCTACTGCCTGCGCCTGCCGCGCCCCGGCACACCCCCGGGGGCCGACCGGTGAGCGGGCCCCGCCCGCGCTCCCTGCGCGGCCGACTGGTGCTGATCGCCGGAGTGCTGGCCACCGGCGTCGTCCTGCTGTGCCAGTTGGCGGGCCTGGCCGTGGTGCGCGACTGGCTCACCGCCCAGGTCGACGCCCGACTCGCGCACTTCCGACCCCCGCCGCAGGTCTACCCCGGCACCACCGGGGCCGACGGGCCGCCCCCGCCGGGACCGGACGGCGCGCTGCCCTCGGACTACCGGGTGTTCTTCTACGACCGGGACGGGAACCTGCTGGCCTCCTCGCTGAGCAGCGCCGACGGCGGCCGCCCCGGACCCCGCCTCCCACCGCGGGAGGCGGACCTGACGCTGGCCGAGGGGAGGCCGGCCACCCTCCCGTCCGAGGGCGGCGGCCGGGCCTCCGGCTGGCGGGCGGTCTCCTACCAGGGGCCGGACCGGATGCGCGCCGTGGTCGCCCTGCCGCTGGACGCCGTGGACGGCGTGACCACCAAACTGCTCTGGTTCTCCCTCGGCCTGGGCGGCGTCGTCGCGGCCGGGGTCGTACTCCTCGGCAACGGCGCCGTCCGGCTCGGTCTGCGCCCCCTCACCCGGGTCGAGCACACCGCCCAGCGGATCACCGCCGGCGCGCTGGAACTGAACGTCCCGGTGGCGGACCCGGACACCGAGGTCGGCCGGCTCGGCCTGGCCCTCAACACCATGCTCGACCGGCTGCGCACCGCCCTGCACCGGACCGAGGCGTCCGAGGCCCGACTGCGCCACTTCATGGCCGACGCCGGGCACGAACTGCGCACCCCGCTCACTGCGATCCAGGGCTTCGCCGAACTCCTGCTCGAAGCGCCCGAGTTGACCGCCGACCGGCGGCGAGAGGCGCATACGCTGATCGCCCACAACGCCGACCGGATGAGCCGCCTGGTCGACGACCTGTTCCTGCTCGCCAAGCTCGGCGCGGCCCCCGTCGTCCACCGCGAACCCGTCGACCTGCTCTCGCTGGCGGCCGACGCCATCGCCACCACCGCGATCCGCCACCCCCGCCGGATCATCACCCTGGAGCCGCTGCCGACCCCCTCGACGGCGGCGGACAGCGACCTCGACATCGTCGAGACCCCCGGCGACCCCCACCAACTCGCCCAGATCCTGGGCAATTTGCTCTCCAACGCGGTCACCCACACACCCCCCACCGGCCGGATCCGGGTCAGGGTCGGCGCCACCCGCGCCACCGCGGACCCGCACCCCGGCCGCGGACCGCTGCCACCGCCCGGCACACCGGTCTGCGTGGTGGAGGTCGCCGACGAGGGCCCCGGCATCGACCCCGCCGACGCCCCCCGGATCTTCGACCGCTTCTACCGCGCCGACCCCACCCCGGAGCCCGGCACCGGCCTCGGCCTCGCCATCGCCGCCGCCATCGCCACCGCCCACGGCGGCCGCCTCGAACTCGACACCCACCCCACCCGCGGCTCCACCTTCCGCCTCCTCCTGCCGCCCGCCCCGGAACCCCACTGACCGCACTCCCCACGGGCCTTGCCCGACCTGCGGAAACGATGAGAGATAAAACTGCATTTCCGCAGGTCAGATGGGGTCCTACAGGTCGTAGTTCTGACCGAACATGCCTCGGACCTGTAGGAATAGGGGTCGCATGGAAGATCATTTCACAACCAGTGCACACGCAACGGTGATGACGATGGGAGGTGGCGAGAAACGCTGAGCGGAGACCACGACGCTGAGCCTGCCCCTGCCCGAGTTCGTGGCCGCCGAATTGGTACACCTTGTATCCCTTGAGCCGTAGGGCCCGGTCCTCGGTGACCATTTTTGAGTACAGGTGTGGAGAGGCAACGTTGCCTTCGGCGTGGTGCTGCTTGCCGTCGACTTCCAGGACGATTCGCGCAGCCCCTGGGAGCAGGAGAAGGAAGTCCATGCGTTCACGGCCCAGGACGCTGTCCTTGCCCCCACGCTCTGAGCGTGTTCGAGGGTCGAGGTGCAAGTAGACCTGGGGGAGCAAGGCGGGGTATGCGGCTCCCTGTCTCGTTGATCGGATAGGCGCATGCAGTAGGTCCAGAAGAGGAGCCTTTCGGGGGTGATCGCCTCAGGTTGCTCAGGGTCGTAGTGCAGCCAAGCCCGGAGCCGCCCGTGCAGGGATTTGCCGACGGTCTCGTCTGCTGTGTCCTCCGGGAAGGACATATGTGTGCGCCACCAGTCGATCAGGCCACCCCAGGTGAGGCCGGATGCCGGCAACGGACGGTCGTACTGGAGGCAGAACTCGCCGTTCTTGACGGCGAGGACGTCGTTGTTGATGGCGTCGCCGAGAATGAACTCCGGCTTGGGCCCGTTGGAGGCGAAGAACAGGTTCGTCATGGTGTCTGGAACGCCAGCGCCGATGGGGCGGGGCGTGCAGACGGGTGCGCCGCTGATGCTGTTGGTCTCGGGGAGTTCGTATCTGTTGTGGACCAGCGCTGCGTTGATGAGTGTCTGGAGTTGCTCGACCTCTTTGGTGTCGCGCCGCCAACGTCAAGGACGTCACTCGGACCCTCGCCCTGGTCGACGGCATCCCACCGGTCGTCGGCCGGGTCGGCCACCCCGCCCAAACGCCCGCGCGACCCGGCGCTGCTGGCGGACGAGCTGGAGCTGGTCGCCCGGCTCTGCCGCTGAGCGTCGCGCTACTTGTACATCGCCTTGACCGCGGCGATGTCGCCGACGGAGAGCACCGTGGTCTCGCCCAGGACGAGTCCGGCGGGGAGCTTCTTCTTCGGCGTGATGGTGTTCTTGCCGTTCTTGGAGTACGACTTCATCCCGTAGTGCATGATCGACGCGTAGTCGTAGGCCGTGCCGAAGGTGTTCTCGCCCTTCTGGATCTGGAAGTTGTGCTTGTCGGCGGGGTCGATGTTCTCGAACACCACCGTGACGTACTGGTCTCGGTCGAGGCGCTCCTGCTCGTGGTAGAGGCCCACCGCGTGCCCGATCTCGTGGATCAGTTCGACGGCGTCGCAAGCGTCGGAGTCCTGGATGTTGACGACCTGCCGCCCGCGGAAGCGCCCGACCTCGGAGTTGCAGCCGCCGTCCACGCCGGGCTGGAACTCCACGTAGTCCGGGTAGGTCTTGGCGTTCGCGGTGGTCCGGGTGACGAACTTCATCGGGGTGTTCTGCTGCCAGTGGGCGATGACGACCTGGCCGGCGAGGGGCTCCTCGAAGTCCGCGCCGCCGTCGCTCTTCAGGATGTCGACGGTCAGGGAGGCCGTGCCCTCCGGTGCGTCCGGGTCGGGCTCGTCAGCTCCGGCGGACGGGCTCAGCGGACCGGCGCCAGCGGGCACCAGCAGGGCGGAGGCGGCGATGTGGGCGAAGGACCGGCGAACGGCCACGGCTTGTCGGTGCCCCTCGTTCTCGGGCGGCGGGCGCCGGGCGCGGCAGGTCCGGCGTCCTCGCCCGAGACCGCGCCAATGATCAGTCGTGCACCTCCTGAGAGTGTCGGGAGGTTGTGGCGTGCTCCGACGCGGGGCCGACCGGGCGCAGCTCAATCTGTCTCATTAGTTGATTACATAAGGTGAAGTTTACCAATCGACTTGTCTTAAAACGGGAGTATCTATCGCAAAATGCCCTACCTTATCTGATCATTCGATCACTTGATATGAAACCCTTGACTCTGATCATCTGCGCGATCACCATGTGCGGATGCTCAGCTCCCTACGGCCCTCCGGCCCGACGCGCCGCCGTGTCCTGGCCCTCGCTGGGGCCCTCGCGGCCTCCGCCTCCGCCTCCGCGTGCTCACTGACCGACTCGTCCTCGGGCGGGGACGGCTCGCCCACCGGCACCATCACCTTCTGGGGCTGGGCAAAAGGCACCCGGGAGGCGGTCGACGCGTTCAACGCCGCGAACTCCGACCTGCGGGTCGAGTTCCAGGAGATCCCGTCCGGCGTCGCGGGCGGCTACGCCAAGATCTCCGAGGCGCTGAAGGCGGGCACCGGCCCGGACCTGTTCAACGTCGAGTACCTGCAACTGCTCGACTACGTGACCCGTGGTCAGGTCAAGGAAATCACCAAGTCGCTGCCTGCCGGTGCCCAGGACCGCTACCTGCCGCAGGCGATGGAACTGACCACCTACCGCCGCGCTGTCTGGGCGCTCCCACTGGACGTCGCGCCCCAGCTCTTCTTCTACCGCAAGGACGTGTTCGCCCGCGCGGGCGTGAGCGTGCCGAGAACCTGGGACGAGTTCCGCACGGCGGCGCAGCGGATCCGCCAGGTGGAACCGAACGCCAGGATCGCCACCTTCTTCCCGGACGATCCGGCCACGTTCGCGGCGATCGCCTGGCAGGGCGGAGCGCACTGGTTCACCGGCTTCGGCGATACCTGGAGCATCAATGTGGCCGATCCGCCGAGCCGCCTGGTGGCCGCCTACTGGGAGCGGTTGATCCGCGACGACCTGGTACGGGTCATGCCCTCGTTCAGCCCGGAGTGGACGGCCTCCTTGAAGAAGGGCGAGACGCTGGGCTATCTCGGCGCGTCCTGGGGTGGTGGCGTGCTGGGCTCGACCGTTCCGGACGGCGCCGGCAAGTGGGCCGCCGCACCGATGCCGACCTGGGGGGACCAGCCCGCCAGCGGAATGCTCGGCGGCTCGACCTTCGCGGTGGCCAAGAGCAGCCGCAAAACCGCCGCCGCCGTGCGGTTCGCCCTGTGGGCCACCACGACCGCCGAAGGCATCCAGGCCCGGATCGACGCCGGCACCTCCTCGATGCTCCCGGCCGCCCCGAACCTGGTCCCGGTCGCCAAACAGGCCTTCAAGTCTCCCTTCTTCCAGGGTCAGGACCTGTACGCGCTGTCCGCGAAGTCGGCCGAGGCGATCCAGCCCGGTTGGCAGTGGGGCCCGGCCACCATGCGCACCCATGACTCGCTGAAGTCGTCGTTCGCGTCGATTCGCCCCGGCAACGCCTCGATCGAGTCGGCGTTGGAGGTCGCCGAGCAGTTCTCCGTTGCCGCGCTTCGGAAAGAGGGCTTCAACGTGATGGGCTGACACCCCGTTGCCGCACCCGCCCTGCGGGGCTGCCGGTCAGGACCGGCCCGCTGGGCGAGTGCGGCCGGTCAGGACGGGCGCTGGGCGAGTGCGGCTGTCCGCTCGCCGGCCGGGCAGTGGTGGACGAGTTCCGCCGACCAGTCGTCGAGGGACACGGCGACGACGCAGTCGGCGAACCGGTCCGGCTTCACGGAGGATGTCACGCCCAGCCAGAGTTCGCCGCCGTGCAGGGCGACGCCCGTGATCCTTGGCCGTTCGGAGGGCCCGCCGGTGGTGGCGGCGAGCCGCCGGGTGAGGTCGGTGCTCGACCAGCGCCGGCGTTCGTCGTCCACCGAGTGGAACCGGTTGCCGTCGCCGAGCAGCAGGACCTGACCGTCCCTCACCAGCTCCTGCTGAAACACCCCGTCGCCTCGGCGGAAGCGGCTCGTGGACCACAGCTTCGGTCCGTGGCTGTACGCGTGCAGATCACGGTCCGTCCAGAAGTAGCCGGATTCCTCCACCGCCACGACGAACCCCCGGGCTGCCACCGCCAACCTGAACTCCTCGGGCACGGCTGGCCCGAACAGTCGGCGACGCAGCCTGCCGTCCTTCGGAGGCCCGTCCAGGGTGATCCACCGACCCGAGTCCAGCTCCACCTCGGCGAGCAGTCCCACCCGGTCGGGGCCGTGCCGGTGGGCAGTGCCGGCCAGCAGGAGCCGGCCGGGGACGGTGCCCCGGTCGATCCAATTGACGGTGCCGGACTCCAGGGTGGTGAGCACCTGCCACTTCTCGTCCGGCTCGTCGAAGACCAGGACCTGCGCGCCCGGCGCTCCGATCGTCCCGGTCTCCCGCCTCGCCGTGAGCGGCCCACCCGGCAGGGCGTGCAGCCTGTTCTTGGTGCCGGGTGGCCCGGGCAGCTCCCGGACGGCACTGCCGTTCGGAGCCATCCGGGCCACCGCTGGGGCGACCGAGGACGAGGAGGACTGGCGAAGTACGGTCAGCGCCCCGCCCGGGCCGGCCACCAGGTGGATCCAGGTGACCGCATCGCCGGCGGCCAACCATGGCAGGGGTATGCGTTCCGGCAGCGTCCGGCCCCGGTCGATCGCGCCGACGGAGGCGGTGTGCCCATCGGTGAACACGACGGGCAGTGCCTGGTCCCACATGCATGTCTCCGGTTCCGGCCGAATCGCCGTCAGAACAGTTTCCCGATGAAGCTGCCCACTCTGCGGCCGAGCCACCTCCCGGGATGGCCCCGCCTCCTTGGCAACACCGGCATCCTGCGGCTGGGCGCCCACTTCCCCCGGCCGATCCTCGGCGTGGTCCCATGACCGGCGGACGCTTCCGTCCGCAGGCCGAGCCCGGCACCGGGATGGCACCCGCTGCGGCCCGACTGCCCTGCGGCTACGCCTTGTTCAGGTGGGCGAGCGCGGTGATGAGACGTTCGGCGATGTCCGTCGGCCACGGGAAGGCGACGGTCACCAGCCGTTGGTGGGCGAGCCCGTGCAGGCCGAGCCACAGGGCAACGGCGTCGGCGGCCGGGTCGCTGCTGGTGGCGCAGCCCGCGCGGACGCAGCCATCGAGAGCGTCGGCGAGCAGTGTCAGGCTCTCCCCGCCCAGCGATGAGACGTCGCCTTCGGTCACCGAGCTGCTGTCCAGGTTGGGCATCCAGGCCCCGCCGAACATCGTGCGGTAGCGGCCGGGGTGCCGGTCCGCGAAGTCCAGGTAGGCGTGGCAGAGGGCGAGCAGCCGTTCTCGGGCGTCACTGCCCGCGGCGTCCCGGGCGTTGCGCAACTCGGCCTCCAGCATGGCGAAAGCCTGCTGGACCACGGCCAGCATGATGCTCGGCTGGTCGGGAAAGTGGCGGTAGATCGAGGGGGCGGCCACTCCTGCTCGGCGGGCGATGGCTCGCAGGGTGACGCTGCTTTCGTCGCCGCTCTCGTCGAGGAGCTCCGTCGCCGCGGCCATGACGTCGTCGCGCAGGCGGCCGCCCTCCCCGCGGGGGTTACGAGTGCGGGCGGGCCTCGGCGAGGCGGGTGTGGGCATGTCTGCTCCCTTGTCGTCGTCTTACGTCGAAAAACTTACAGCCGTTCACCTTGCGCACCCAAAGGTAACGCTTGTAAGTTTACGCATGTCAGGGAAGTTCCGGACCGGGAGCCCATCGTGCTTGTCAGCCCCTTCACCACCACCACTGCCACCGAGATCTCCCTGCCCGGGAAGGTCGAACCGAGCGGCCTCGAAGTCCGTGTCCGGGAACTTCCCGCCCCGGCCGAGGGACAGGTCGTCCTGCGGATGGACGCGACGGGCGTGTCCTTCGCGGAGCAGCAGATGCGCCGCGGCAAGTACTACGACCAGCCCCCCTTTCCCTTCGTCCCCGGATATGACGTGGTCGGCACGGTCACCGCCACCGGCCCGCAGGTCGACGCCGCCATGGTCGGCCGCCGTTTCGCCGCGGTCACCAAGGTCGGAGGCTGGGCCAGTCATCTCCTGGTCGACGCCGCGGACCTCGTTCCGGTCCCGGACGAGGTGGACGCCGTCTCCGCCGAGACCGTGGTGGTCAACGGGATCACTGCCTGGCAGATGCTGCACCGGACCGCCAAGGTGCGCAGCGGGGCGACGATCGTGGTCCTGGGCGCCAACGGCGGCGTCGGTTCCACCCTCGTACAACTCGCCCGGCACGCGGGCATCGACGTGATCGGGACGGCGTCGGCCCGTCACCACCAGCACCTGCGCGATCTGGGCGCCGCCCCGGTCGACTACCGCGACCCGGGCATGTACCAGCGCATCCGGGAGATCGCGCCCGACGGCGTCGACGCGGTGTTCGACCACGTCGGCGGGCCCGGCCTGAAAGAGTCGTGGGCGCTGCTCCGCCGGGGCGGGACCCTGGTGTCCTACGGCACGGCGGCCACGAAGAACGAGGACGGCAACTCCCGACTGCCCGTGTTGCAGTCGGTCGCCCAGCTGGCCCTGTGGAACTACCTGCCCAACGGAAAGAACGCGCACTTCTACAACTTCTGGGCGGGCAAGCGACACCTCGAAGCCTTCCGCAGCCGGCTGCGCGAGGACCTCACCCAGGTACTGCAACTGCTGGCCGACGGGGCTCTCACCCCGCAGATCGCCGCCCGGTTCCCGCTGACCGAGGCAGGCGCGGCGCTGGCGCTGGCCGAATCCCGCACGGTCGCCGGCAAGGTCGTCATCGTCCCCGACCCGAACCGGTGACCGCCGGGCCCGCCGCCCCCCGGATCACGCGCCCCCCGCACCCTCGAACCCCTGTCACCACACCACCTGTTGAAAGGCACTGCCATGAACCTCGACCGGATCGTCGCCGCCTGGGCCGCCGCCTGGAGCGGCACCGACCCGACCGCCCTGGGCGCCCTGTTCACCTCGAACGCCAGCTACACCGACCAGGGCATCGGCGTCACCATGACCGGCCGCGAGCAGATCTCCGGCTGGAAGGCCCGCACCGACGCCGGGATCGAGAACGTGCAGGTCACCGTGCACCACGCCTGGCGCAGCGGCGACCACATCACCGTCGAGGGCGTCTACGCCGGCCACATCAAGGGCGCGCCCACCCCGTTCGCCGTCCCGCTGGCCACCCTGCTCGACCTGGAGAACGGCGAGATCGCCCGGGATCAGGACTTCTACAGCCTGAACGCCGTCTTCGCCCAGTCCGGCCTGCCCGCCGACTGGACCCCCAACGCCGGCTGACCACGCTGCCGCAGGCACAGCCCGATGCCTGTACTGCCGGCATCGATCCCTCGCAGAAACCCCCAACTCCCTTTGCCCCCCGTTGAGGACACCGTCATGAAGATCCGCATCACTTCCGTTCTGATCGCCGCGGCCGTCACCGCTGCCGGTGCCACGACCACCGCCGTCGCGGCCCAGCCCAGCGGGCACCACGAGCCCAAGATCGTTGCCGCCTGGGCCGCCGCCTGGAGCGGCACCGACCCGGCCGCCCTGGGTGCCCTGTTCACCTCGAACGCCAGCTACACCGACCAGGGCATCGGCGTCACCATGACCGGCCGCGAGCAGATCTCCGGCTGGAAGGCCCGCACCGACGCCGGGATCGAGAACGTGCGGATCACCGTGCACCACGCCTGGCGCAGCGGCGACCACATCACCGTCGAGGGCGTCTACGCCGGCCACATCAAGGGCGCGCCCAAGTCCTTCGCGGTGCCGGTGGCAACCCTGCTCGACACCAACGGCCGACAGATCACCTCCGACCAGGACTTCTACAGCCTGAGCGCGGTCCTCGCCCAGTCCGGCCTGCCCGCCGACTGGACCCCCGCCGGGTCCTGACCGCGGCGCCGCCCCGGGATCGACCCGCAACCAGCCGAACCGCGCCGATGCCCTGAGCCACGCACTCAGCGCATCGGCGCCACAGGTCGGAGGGTGTCCTACAGGTCGTAGTACAGCTCGAACTCGTGCGGGTGGGGGCGGAGGGCGATCGGGGCGAGTTCCTGGGTGCGCTTGTAGTCGATCCAGGTTTCGATCAGGTCGGTGGTGAAGACGCCGCCGGCCAGCAGGTATTCGTGGTCGGCTTCGAGGGCGTTCAGGACGGCGTCGAGGGAGGCCGGGACCTGGGGGACGGCGGCGTGCTCGTCGGGGGCGAGTTCGTAGAGGTCCTTGTCGACGGGCTCGGCGGGTTCGATCTTGTTCTTGATGCCGTCGAGGCCGGCCATCAGCATGGCGGAGAAGGCCAGGTAGGGGTTGGACGCCGGGTCGGGGGCGCGGAACTCGATGCGCTTGGCCTTGGCGTTGGAGCCGGTGATCGGGATCCGGATCGCGGCGGAGCGGTTGCGCTGCGAGTAGACCAGGTTGACGGGCGCCTCGAAGCCGGGGACGAGGCGGTGGTAGGAGTTCACCGACGGGTTGGTGAAGGCGAGCAGCGACGGCGCGTGCTTGAGGATGCCGCCGATGTAGTAGCGGGCGGTGTCGGACAGGCCCGCGTAGCCCTGCTCGTCGTAGAAGAGGGGGTTGCCGCCGGTCCACAGCGACTGGTGGACGTGCATGCCGGAGCCGTTGTCGCCGAAGATCGGCTTGGGCATGAAGGTGGCGGTCTTGCCGGCCCGCCAGGCGACGTTCTTGATGATGTATTTGAACAGCATCAGGTCGTCCGCGGCGTGCAGCAGCGTGTTGAACCGGTAGTTGATCTCGGCCTGCCCGGCGGTGCCGACCTCGTGGTGCTGGCGTTCCACGATCAGCCCGGCGCGGCCGAGTTCGAGGGACATCTCGGCGCGCAGGTCGGCGAAGTGGTCGACCGGCGGGACGGGGAAGTAGCCGCCCTTGTACTTGACCTTGTAGCCGCGCGCGTCGCCCTCGGCGGAGCCGGTGTTCCACGCGCCGGCCACCGAGTCGATGTGGTAGTAGGACGCATTGGCGCTGGTCTCGAAGCGCACCGAGTCGAAGACGTAGAACTCGGCCTCGGGCCCGAAGTACGCGGTGTCGGCGATGCCGGAGGAGGCGAGGTAGGCCTCGGCCTTGCGGGCCACGTTGCGCGGGTCGCGGCTGTAGGCCTCGCCGGTGATCGGGTCCTGGATGAAGAAGTTGATGTTGAGGTGCTTCTCGGTGCGGAACGGGTCCAGCCGGGCGGTCGCGAGGTCCGGGACGAGGGCCATGTCGGATTCGTGGATGGCCTGGAAACCGCGGATCGAGGAGCCGTCGAACATCAGCGTCTCGGTCGGGTCGAAGGTGTCGGCCGGGACCGCGAGGTGCTGCAACACGCCCGGCAGGTCGCAGAACCTGACGTCGACGAACTTGATGTCGTTGTCCGCGATGTACCGCTTGACCTCGTCGGCGTTGGTGAACATCCGTACTCCTCCTCGACGTGCGGTCCGAGCCTCCGTCAGGGGCGACGGGAGCCCCCGCGCAGGGGGCTCACGATAGGAATCGGCCGTTTCCCGATCGTGACTCGGCTGTTTCCCACATGTTAACCAGGCCACTCGGGCGGGCCGCAAAGCGGTACGGTCCCGGGCAAATCGCCGGTGTCACAGCGGCCGTCTACCCCGACAGGTCGAGACCATTCACGGCAGTCGGCGGAATCCGTTTCACCCCGACGGGATCCCGCTCCGGCGCGTCCCGCCCGCGGGCCCGCCACCGGACCGGCGGGTAAGCCCGGTTAGGGTGGGATCCGTGGACACCAGAGAAGCACTCGGATCGTGGATCGACGGCCCGAAGGCGGCCGCCGAGAAGATGGGCACCGACTTCGGCTACCGCGGCGAGCGCCTCGGTCTGCCGCGCACCGGCCCCGGCTCGATGGCCGGCCCCGGCCGCCGCATCGGTGCCCTGTTCGTCGACGGCTGGCTGGTCAGCCTGGTCGCGTACGGCCTGCTGGCCCGCGGCGACCAGGGCTCGGCCAACCTGTGGACGACCCCGCTGTTCTACGCCGTCACCGTGCTGTTCCTGGCCACCACCGGCACCACCGTCGGCAAGCGCCTGTTCGGCCTGCGGGTGGTCCGGCTGGACGGCCGCCGCGCCACCATCCCGCAGGTGCTGCTGCGCACCTTCCTGCTGTGCCTGGTCATCCCGGCCGCCGTCTGGGACCGCGACACCCGCGGCCTGCACGACAAGGCCGTCGGCACCGTCGAGGTCCGCATCTGAACCCGCAGGTCCGACCGGAGTCCGACAGGACCGTCTGACCGGAAGCCCGGGAACGTCGAACGGCCCCGCTCGCGGAGAGAGAATCTCGCGAGCGGGGCCGTGGTGTCCTACGGGGGAGTGTGCGCCCTAGCGCGCGCCGCCCTTGGGCATCCGGGCGCCCTTCGGCATCGGGCCCTTGGGGATCGGCGCCTTCGACAGCAGGTCGCCGAGCGCCCGCAGCCGGTCGTTGGTCTCGGTGACCTGGGCGGCGGTGATCGCCCGCGGCAGCCGCATCAGGTGGATCTGCAGCTTCTTGAGCGGGATCTCGCCCTCGCCGTTGCCGACCATGATGTCGTGCACCGGCACGTCGCCGACCACGCGGGACATCTTCTTCTTCTCGGACGCCAGCAGCGGACGCACCCGGTTCGGGTTGCCCTCGCCGATCAGCGCGATGCCGGCCCGGCCGACCGCACGGTAGACCGCGTCCTGGTTACGGGTGACCGCGACCGGGGTCTGGTTGGAGCTCCAGCCGCGGCGGATGTTGCCCAGCACCGCGGCGACCGCGCCCGGCTGGCCCTCCATCTGCCCGAACGCGGCCCGCTCGGCCCGCCGGCCGAACACGATCGCGACCGCCAGCACTGCCACCACGAAACCGAGAATGCCCAGGTAGACCGGGTGGTCCAGGGCGAAGCCGATGGCGAGGAACACGCCGAAGGTCAGCAGGCCGACGCCGGCGATGATCAGGCCGATCTTGGAGTCGACCTGCTTGGTCATGACATATGCCTGGCGGATCTGTGCGAGCCGCCCAGGAGTATCGGATTTTTGCCTCGCCATACCGCTCATGGTACGTGGCGGGGGTGGCGATCATCCAAGCGGTGCCGGTTCCGTGACCCTGGACTTTCCCCGATGACGCCCCGGACGCCACCGGGAGTTCAGGCGCTGCGCTCGGGCACCCGTACGGGCTGATCGCGTTCGCCCGCCAGCCGGCGGTTCTCGCACACCGCCGCCCACGCGTTGCGGCGCGCGCCGCGGATCAGCAACACCTGTTCGGCCCGCCGCAGGGCGGTCCTGAGTCCGGTACGCATCACGACACCAACTCCTCGACCCGGGTACCGTTCGAGCGTCCCGGACGCCCGTTACCGTACGGTGGCCCGACAGTCACGGCCACGTGAAACGTCGGCGGTTGGTCCGGACAGCTCCGCAGCGACACAGCGCACACAACGACACAGCGCACTCAGCGACACAGCGCGAAAGGGCGGACCCGACACCGGGCCCGCCCTCCGTCCGACACCGTCTACCGGCTCAGACCGCCGCCTGCTCGCGGCGCTCCAGCGCCTGCCGGTACAGCCGGCCGGCCCGGTACGAGGAACGCACCAGCGGGCCCGACATCACACCGGCGAAGCCCAGCTCCTCGGCCTCCTCCTGGAGCTCGACGAACTCCTGCGGCTTCACCCAGCGCTCCACCGGGTGGTGGCGCAGCGAAGGACGCAGGTACTGGGTGATGGTGATCAGCTCGCAGCCGGCGTCGACCAGGTCGGACAGCGCCTCGCTGACCTCCTCGCGGGTCTCGCCCATGCCCAGGATCAGGTTCGACTTGGTGACCAGCCCGGCCGCCCGGGCCTGGGTGATCACGTCGAGCGAGCGCTCGTAGCGGAACGCCGGACGGATCCGCTTGAAGATCCGCGGCACCGTCTCGACGTTGTGCGCCAGCACCTCGGGACGGGACGAGAACACCTCGGCGAGCTGCTCGGGCACCGCGTTGAAGTCCGGGATCAGCAGCTCCACACCGGTGCGGCCGCCCTCCCGGGCCGCCGTCATCGCGTGCACCTGGCGGACCGTCTCCGCGTACAGCCACGCGCCGCCGTCCGGCAGGTCGTCACGGGCGACGCCGGTGATGGTGGCGTAGTTCAGGTCCATCGTGACGATGGACTCGGCGACCCGGCGCGGCTCGTCCCGGTCGAACTCGGCGGGCTTGCCGGTGTCGATCTGGCAGAAGTCGCAGCGGCGCGTGCACTGGTCGCCGCCGATCAGGAAGGTCGCCTCGCGGTCCTCCCAGCACTCGAAGATGTTGGGGCAGCCCGCCTCCTGGCAGACCGTGTGCAGCCCCTCCTTCTTCACCAGGGAGTGCAGGGCGTTGTACTCCGGCCCCATCTTCGCCCTGGTCTTGATCCACTCGGGCTTCCGCTCGATGGGGGTCTCGCTGTTGCGGACCTCCAGGCGGAGAAGCTTCCTGCCGTCGGGTGCGACAGCGGACACGTGCGACTCCTAGAACTAGACGGGGTACCCCAAAGGGTACGCCGTTGCTTCGATGGCCTGCTCCCGGCCCCGGGCCTTCGTTCGGAAGGCAACACCAGGCGCGGCGGCGTGATTCCGATCAGACCGCGACGGCCGGCTCGGGCAGTTCGGCGAACACCTCGGCCAGCTTGCGCTCCACCGTGGCCACCGCCTCCGAGACCGGGAACGGCCGGGCCAGCTCACCGCTCAGCGACGCCACGCCGGCGTCCCGGATGCCGCACGGGACGATCTTGTCGAAGTACGTCATGTCCGGCTCGCAGTTCAGCGCGAACCCGTGCATCGTCACCCCGCGCGCCACCCGCACGCCGATCGCCGCGAGCTTGCGGTCGTCGCCGCGCTGGCCGGCGTTGGACGGCGCGTACTCCGGGCCCGCGAGCCGCGGGTCGATGCCCAGCGGCAGGCCCATCCGCAGCGTCAGCTTGCCGATCTCCACCACCTGCGACGGGTCCACCACCGCGCCGGGGATCTCCGCGCCCAGCTTCCACACGCCGCTGCGGCCCTCGACCCGGGTCGTCTCCACGCCGAACTCGGTGCACGCCCGGATCAGCGCCTCCTCCAGCCGGCGCACGTACGCCACCACGTCGATCGGGTCCGGCAGCTTCACGATCGGGTACCCGACCAGCTGGCCCGGGCCGTGCCAGGTGATCTCCCCGCCGCGGTTCACCTCCACCACCGGCGTCCCGTCCAGCGGCAGGTCCTCCGGGTTGGTGCGCTTGCCCATCGTGTACACGGGGTCGTGCTCCAGCAGCAGCACCGTGTCCGGGATCTCGTCCGCGACCCGCAGCGCGTGCAGCCGCTGCTGCTCCGCCCACGCCTCCTGGTAGGGGACGGTCCGCTCGCCTATCCCCATCCGCACGAACCGCACGTTCTCGCTCACCGCATGCTCCTTGCCGGCCGGCTCAGCCCAACCTCGCCACTGTACGCCCAGCGAGGCGCATGCCCCGGCGGTGCGCCTCCCGGCCTGCTCAGCCCGTTGCCAACAGCAGGAGCCTGAGCGCGAGTTGAAGCTCCAGCGCGCGCTCCGGCTGGTTCCAGTCGCGCCCCAGCAGCACCTCCACCCGGTCCAGCCGCTGCACCACCGTGTTCACGTGGACGTGCAGCAGGTCCTTCGCCCGGGTCAGGCTCCCGCCGCAGTCGAAGTACGCCCGCAGGGTGCGGACGAGCTCGGTGCCGCGCTTCGCGTCGTAGTCGAGGAGCGGCCCCAGCGTCGCCCGGACGAAGCCCTCGACGTCGTGGCCGTCGCCGAGCAGGACGCCGAGGAAGCCGAGGTCGGCCGCGCACGCGCCGTCGCCCTCGCGGCCGAGCACCCGCAGCGCGCGCACGCACCGCACGCCCTCCGCGTAGGCCGCGGCCAGCGCGACGGGCCCGCTGGCGGCGCGTCCGGTGCCGACCGTGACGGGCGCCCCGACCAGCCGGGCGAGGCGTTCGGCCGCCGTCGCGGCCACCGCGCCGTCGCCGGTGCCGTCGTGCGGGACGAGCAGCACCACGCCGTCGCCGAACTCCGCGCTGATGCCGCGCGAGCCGAACAGGTAGCGGGCCGCCGCGCCCGCCAGCCGCTCCCGCGCGGAGGGCTCGGCGGTGGCGGCGACCAGCACCAGGTGCGGCCGGCCGAGGTCGACGCCGAGGCGGCGGCCGCGCGCGGTGAGGCCGGCCGGGTCGCGGTCGGGGGCGGTGAGCAGGTCGGCGAGCAGCTCGCCGCGGACGCGGTTCTCGGTCTCGGCGACCGAGCGCCGCAGCAGCAGCAGCAGCGCCGTGACCACACTGGCCCGTTCGAACACCCGCCGGTCGGCGTCGTCCAGCTCGGGTCTGCCGTGCAGGACGAGCGAGCCCAGCAGTTCCTGGCCGGCCAGCACCGCGCACACCCAGTCCGCGCCGTGCCGGACGGCGTGGCCGCCGGTGCGGGAGGAGGCGACGGCGTCGGCCAGGCCGTCGGGGGCGCCGCCGGGGCCGGTGAGCGGGGCGCCCTCCGCGTCGTGGACGGAGGCCGCGCCGTCGAGCAGCGCCGCGACCTCCGCGGCGACGTCGCCGACCTCGGCGCCGCGCAGCACCAGGTCGGTGAGCCGGTCGTGGGCCTGCTCGGCGCGCTGGACGGAGCCCGCGTGGGCGCGGATGACAGCGTTGGCGGTGGCGAGTTCGGCCAGCGCGGCGCGGGTGTCGGCGAGCGACTTGGCGGTGTCCAGGGCGATCGCGGCGTGCGCGGCGAGGGTGCACAGCAGCGCGACCTCGTCGGGGGAGAACGCCCGCGGGGTGCGGTCGGCGGCGAACAGCACGCCGATCACGGCGCCGCCGAGCAGCAGCGGGACGCCGATGATGGCGACCAGTCCCTCGTCGAGCACGCCGGCGTCGATCTGGCCGGTGTGCCGGAAGCGTTCGTCGACCCGGTAGTCGTGGGTGGCGTAGGGGCGGGCGGTCTGCGCGACCAGGCCGCCGAGGCCGTCGCCGAGGCTCAGGCGCAGGGTCTGGAACAGCGGCGACACGGAGCCGTCGGTGACCCGCATGTAGGTGTCGCCGGCCTGCTCGTCGGGGAGGGTGAGGTACGCGGTGTCGGTGCCCAGCAGCATCCGGGCGCGGCGGACGATGGCCTGCAGCACGGCGTCCAGGTCGCGGGACGCGGCGAGGTCGCCGGCGGTGTCGAACAGGGCGGTCAACTCGGCTTCGCGGCGGCGGTGCTGGCGCATCGTCCGGTGGACCCGCAGGGCCTGCCAGGTGGCGTCGTCGATCTCGGTCAGGACCTGCGCGGGCGCGCCCTGCCGGCGGGCGTCGGCGAGGACTTCGGCGAAGTCCTCGGTGGCGGCACCGGTCGCCAGCAGGTCGAGGAGTCTGCGCAGCGCCGGCGCGGCGGTGGTGTGGCGGTCCATTCGGTCTTCCCTGTCACTCGTGCCCCCCGTTGCCCCGTCGCCCGCGGCCCGTCGCAGAAGCGGAAACGGGCCGGGGCCGCGCCGCCGGGCGGGTGCCCGGTGACGCGGCCCTGATTTTGTCGGAATCGCTCAGACCGTCGTAGCGGCCTTCACGGAGTCCCCCCGAGCGGGCTCCGCGTCGGTGAGGTCGCGGCCGCGGGTCTCCCGGCCGCACAGCACGGCGAGGACGGTGATCGCGGCGGCGATCGCCACGTACACGGCGATCGGGGTGGCGCTGTCGTAGTCCTTGAGCAGCGCGGTGGCGATCAGCGGGGCGGGGGCCCCGGCGGCGACGGAGGAGAACTGGGCGCCGATGGACGCCCCCGAGTAGCGGGTGCGGGTGGCGAACAGCTCGGAGAAGAACGCGGCCTGCGGGGCGTACATCATGCTGTGGAAGAACAGGCCGACGGTGACGGCGGTGACCAGCGAGGTGAAGTCCGCGGTGTCGACCATGCCGAAGAACACGAACGACCAGACGCCGACGCCGACCGCGCCCACCAGGTACACCGGCTTGCGGCCGACCCGGTCGGAGAGCGCCCCGAACAGCGGGATCAGCGCGAACTGGATCGCCGAGCCGATCAGGACGGCGTTCAGCGCGGTCTGCTTGGGCAGGTGGGCGTGGCCGACGGCGTACGCCAGCACGAAGGTGGTCATCACGTAGTACGAGATGTTCTCCGCCATACGGGCGCCCATCGCCACCAGCACGTCCCGCCAGTGGTCCCGCACCACCGCCACCAGCGGCGGCTTCTCCCGCTCCGCCCGCTGCTCGGCCGCCGCCAGCGCCGCCTTGAACAGCGGCGACTCGTCCACCGCCAGCCGGATCCACAGCCCGACCATCACCAGCACCGCCGACAGCAGGAACGGCACCCGCCAGCCCCAGGACAGGAACGCCGCGTCCGACTGGACGGCCGTCATCAGCGACAGCACACCGGCCGCCAGCAGGTTGCCCGCCGGCGCGCCGCCCTGCGGCCAGGACGCCCAGAAGCCGCGCCGCCGGGAGTCGCCGTGCTCGGAGACCAGCAGCACCGCCCCGCCCCACTCGCCGCCCAGCGCGAAGCCCTGCACCAGCCGCAGCACCGTCAGCAGCACCGGCGCCGCCACGCCGACCTGGTCGTACGTCGGCAGGCAGCCGATCAGCGTGGTCGCGCCGCCCATCAGCAGCAGCGACAGCACCAGCAGCTTCTTGCGCCCGATCCGGTCGCCGAAGTGCCCGAACACCAGCGCGCCCAGCGGCCGGGCGGCGAACCCGATCGCGTAGGTCAGGAAGGACAGCAGGGTGCCGGTCAGCGGATCCGACTTCGGGAAGAACACGTGCCCGAAGACCAGCGCCGCGGCCGACCCGTACAGGAAGTAGTCGTACCACTCGATGGTGGTGCCGATCAGCGAGGCGGCGACCACCCTGGGCAGGGAGGCGGGTCTCGCGACGTCGGGAGAGGCAGCCATGAGGATTCCCTTGCAGAGGCGGGGGTGGGGGAGGGCGGGGCCCGGTCGGCCCCGCGGGGCTCAGTGCGCGGTCCAGCCGCCGTCCACCGGCAGGCTCGCGCCGGTGATGTAGGAGGCGCTCGGCGAGCACAGCCAGACCGCCAGCTGCGCCACCTCGTCCGGTTCGATCAGCCGCTTCACGGCGGTGCGGTCGAGCATGATCTGCTCCACCACCTCGTCCTCGTGGATGCCGTGGGCCAGCGCCTGCGCGGCGATCTGCTTCTCCACCAGCGCGGTGCGCACGTACGCCGGGTTCACGCAGTTGCTGGTCACCCCGTACGGGGCGCCCTCCAGCGCGACGGTCTTGCTCAGGCCCTCCAGCGCGTGCTTGGCCGTCACGTACGCCGACTTGAAGGCGCTGGCGCGCAGGCCGTGCACCGAGGAGATGTTCACCACCCGGCCCCACCCGCGCTCGTACATGTGCGGCAGGGTGCGGCGCAGGATGCGGAACGGGGCCTCCACCATGACCCGCTGGATCAGCGTGAACCGCTCCATCGGGAACTCGTGCACCGGCGCGACGTGCTGCAGGCCGGCGTTGTTGACCACGATGTCCGCGTCGGCGGGCAGCGCCTCCACCGCGTCCGGGTCGGACAGGTCGGCCACGTGCGCGACGCCGCCGATCCGCTCCGCCAGCTCCTCGGCGGGCGCGGCGGCCAGGTCGACGACGTACACGCGCGCGCCGGCCGCGGCGAACGCCTCCGCGCAGGCTCGGCCGATGCCGGAGGCGGCGCCCGTCACCAGGGCGGTGCGGCCGTGCAGCGAGGGCCGGGGGAGCGGGTCAGAAGTGGTGTCCATGGCCGAGAACGGTAGGAATCCGCGGCTCCCGCAACGATGTGGGCGGACACCACAGCATCGCCGCCCGGCATGGTGCCGCCCGCCATGAGCACGAAAGGCGGGCAGTGGCCCCCGAACTCAAACACGTGACCCCCGGGCTTCCTCAGAACGGGCGGGCCTGGTTCACCCGTTCGGAGGACCGATCGGCGGAAACCACCCATAGCGTCCCAATGCTCGCTACATTCGCGCCGATTCCCGATCAGGGGGCGCTGTCCCGGGCAGGAGGGGCCGGAGCGGCGCCTGAGAGGTGTGGACTGCTATGCCCCAACGGCCCGTCATCGACAGCTCGGCGTACCGACCGCTCGACCCGCTCGACCCGCGCCAAACCGGAGCGGCCGAGACCCCTCCGCGCGCCGCCGAGCCGGCCGGCACCCCGTCCGCCGGGCGCGCCCAGAACCCCCAACTCGCGGCACTCATCGAGGAGTCCGGCTTCTCGCACGCCGGCCTCGCCCGCCGGGTCGACCAACTCGGCCTGGAGCACGGCCTCGACCTGAGGTACGACAAGACCTCGGTGACCCGCTGGCTGCGCGGCCAACAACCGCGCGGCGCCACCCCGGCGCTGATCGCGGAGGTCTTCACCCGCCGCCTCGGCCGCCGCCTCACCGCCCAGGACGTCGGCCTCGACGCCTGCGCCCCGGTCTACGCCGGGCTGGAGTTCGCCGAGACCCCGCAGGAGGCCGTCGACATCGTCGCCTCCATGTGGCGCAAGGACAACGGCCCCTACGCGGAACTGCGCAAGATCGCCTTCACCCCCGCCGGACTGGTCGTCCCCAGCCGCGACTGGCTGATCGGCCGCACCGACGAACGCGTCGCCCGGGACGGCACCACCCTCACCGCCGAGGAACTGCGCACGCCCCCGCAGGGCGCCGCCGCCCGGGTCCCCCAGCAGGCCCCCCGCCGCCCGGCCGGCGGCGCGCCCGAACCCGCCGCCGACCCCCGCGAGGCCCGGCCCCCGGTCCGGGTCGGCCGCGGCGACATCGCCGCGATCCGCGCCGTCGGAGACCTCTTCCGGGCCCTCGACCACGCCTACGGCGGCGGCCACGCCCGGCAGGCGCTGGTCCGCTACCTGGAGAGCGAGGCCGAACCCATGCTCCGCGGCCGCTACGGCGAACAGATCGGCCGGGCCCTGTTCGGTGCCGTCGCCGACCTCACCAGGCTGGCCGGCTGGACGTCCTTCGACATCGCCGCGCACGGCCTCGCCCAGCGCTACTTCGTCCAGTCCCTGCGGCTGTCGCAGGCCGCCGGCGACCGCATCCTCGGCGGCTTCGTGCTCACCACCATGAGCCAGCAGGCCGTCCACCTCGGCCACGCCCGCGAGGCCATCCAACTCGCCCGGGTCGCCCAACAGGGCGTCGGCACCACCGCCGCCCCCGTCGTGCAGGCCCTGATGCACGCCGCCGAGGCCCGCGGCCACGCCCTCGCCGGCGACGTCCGCGCCTGCACCACCGCCCTGGTCCGCTGCGAACGGGCACTGGCCACCGCCCGCAGCGGCGACGACGTCCCGTCCTGGGCCCGCTACTTCGACGACGCGCAACTCGCCGACGAGTTCGCCCACTGCTACCGCGACCTCCAGCAGTGGCGGCCCGCCGCCCAGCACGCCGAGAAGTCGCTGCGGCTGCGCGCCCCCGCGTACGCGCGCAGCCGCATCCTGTGCCGCCTCGTCCTCGCCTCCGCGAGGCTCGGCATGGGCGACGTGGACGAGTCCTGCTCGATGGCCACCGACAGCCTCCGTGCCGCCGGCGAGATGCGCTCCGCCCGCACCGTCGAATACCTCCGCGACTTCCACCGCCGCCTCGCCCCCTACCGCACCACCCCGGCCGCCCGCGCCTTCGAGGAGGCCACCAGGCAGGCGGGGGTGATCTGACCCGGCGGCACGCGAACGGGCCGCCGTCCCGCGAGGTGCGCGGGAACGGCGGCCCGATTCGGCGGTCGACGGGTCAGGGCGCGGTCGGGTTGTACGTGTTGGAGCTCCAGATCGCCGCGCCGGCGGCGTTGTAGACGACGAAGTTGCAGTCGTTCTGCACCTTGGCGACGGCGCCGCCGTTGCCGTCCGTGTGGGACGAGTTGAGGACCGCCCCGTTGGCATCCTTGATCACCAGGTTGCCGTCGGACTGCATGGTGGCGGTGGCGCCGGGGTGGCCGTCGGTGCCGGTGCTCCAGATCGGCTTGCCGTCGAACAGGTAGTAGAGCACCAGGTTGCCGTCCGCCTGCATGGTCAGCCGGACCCGGCCGGAGGCCACCGACGCGCCCGGCTTGAGGGTGGTGCTGGCGGGCAGCAACACGTCGCCGGCGGAGCGCAGTGCGCCGGTGACGGTGGTGGGCAGCGGGCCGTTGGAGGCCTCCTCGAACAGCTGCCGGTCGACCGCGGAGGTCTGGGCCAGCCGCGGCGGGGCGGCGAAGCCGGTGGCGGTGCCGGTGTAGAACAGCGTGCAGCCGGTCGGGCAGGTGACGGACTTGTCCGTGCCGGCCGGGTCGCGGTAGGGGACGGGAGTGCTCGCGTCGGCGGGCGTCCCGGCCCAGAAGGCGGTGGCCCGGGCCTCGGCCGGGGTGAAGCGCCGGTAGGTGTAGCCCTCGCCCGGGTCCTCGACACCGTTGTCGTTGGCGTCCTTGAAGGCGGCGACGGTCGTCACGGTGCCGGCGGTGTTCCCGGCGACCGCGAACTGGGGGCGCTGCTGGAGGTCGCCGCTGCCCCACCGCTGGGGTGCGGCCAGCGTGTACGCCGTGCCGGTGCCCTGACCGGGGAACAGCCACACCGTGCCGTCGCGGTTGTCCTTGGCCAGCAGGTCGGGGAGGCCGTACGGCGCCCCGCGCGGTGCCGCTCCTGCCGCCTGGCCGGGGGAGAAGGGCTTTGTCGGCGGCACCGTCGACAGCGCGACCGGCTACACCCACCTGGGGGCGCGCGAGTACGACTTCAACGCCGGTTCGTATGACATCAAGTCCGGAGAGCCCGACGATACCAATGGGCGGTTTGCAACCATCGGGTGGGCGAAGCCCTTCTATTCCTATGGATCGATGAATACCAACATGGCATGGACCAGAGGGTCCATCAGTACGTCGTCCCAGATGGGCGAGTCGGCCACCACCTATCGGTCGGAATGACGAGGCTCTCGATGCGGATGGCGCTGAAGGTCGGTTGTCTGCTGGTTCTCGGTCTGACGGCGGCCGTCGCGTGCGGATCGCCCAAGGCCTCGGTCTCCGACTGGGGGCCGGTGAGCACTGATGTCGAACGGGCAGTCAAGTGCGGCAAGCTCCCTGAGGGGGTTGCGAGCGTGAAGTGGTCCGCAAGGACTATCGGAGCGAACTCGAGGATCCCGGGGCCGACGGGCCACCAGATGCACGGGATCGCCTGGCTCACCAAGCCGGGGACCGCCGCGGACACTATGAAATTCGGAAACTGGGATCCGGTGAAGGCACCGGCGGCCGGCTTCGAGAAGCTGGGTGTCACAGTGTCGTTGGACGGCTGGTTCCGCGCCCGGCCGTCGGAGGACGGTTCCGTCGTCAGCAGGGATCTGTTGTACTTCAACGCTTCCGAGAACGCGGTCTACTTCTCGGTCACGGACCCCACCTGCTGACCGGCTGTCACCAACTCTCCGCCCGTACCTGGGGTGCTCGCCCCAGGTACGGGCGGAGGTGTTTGCCGTGCAGGAGCTGGTGGTCAGTCGCAGTGCGCTGGGCCGAAATGTGAAGGTCCAGTTCGTGATGGCCGTCAGGTGGGGCAGGAAGTGCCTGCCCCATGGGGGCTGCGAGGCGCCGCCCCGGCGGCCTGGCCGGGTGAGCACGGCTTCGTCGGAAGATCCTGCCAGGTGCCGTTCAGCCACATGACCGACGAGAGCGGGAAGAAACTGGTGCCGCACGTCGGCGATGCGCGCCGGCGAGGTTTCCGACGCCAGTAGCCACCGTCGGCCGGCCCCGCCCGGGGCGGCCGACGGCCGTTCTCGTGGGCTACGCGGCCACCTCCGCCACGTCGGGCTCGACGCGCACGCCCAGGTCGCGCAGGACCGCGCTCGCGGCCCGCCGCCCCGAGGCGAGTGCGCCCTGGAGGGTGCCGGTGTCCCGGTGGTCGCCGCAGACGTAGAGCCCGGCGAGGAGCCGGACGGAGCGGCGGAAGTGGTGCGGCGGGGGCATCGAGACGACCGCGTCGGGCGCGTGGCGGACGGTGAGGAACTCCCACCCGGCGGTGGAGGTCCCGTACAGCTCGGACAGCCGGCGCCGGACCGCCGGCTCCTCGCCGGCCGGGCCGCCGGAGTCGAAGGCGCGCCGGCCGAGGACGGTGGTGGCGATCAGGGCGCGGCCGTCGGCGGCGTAGGACGGGTCGGCGTCGCTGAGGACGAGGGAGTGCGAGATGCCGGTGCGCTCGGCGTCCAGCAGCAGCGTCGGTTCGCCCAGCGGCGAGCGGTTGGCCGCGTGGTAGTAGGTGGTGACGGGGTGGAACCCGGGCTGCCGCAGGCCGGGCAGCAGGGTGGCGGCCCCGGCC
This sequence comes from Kitasatospora sp. NPDC004531, assembly GCF_053602195.1. Classification (NCBI taxonomy): domain Bacteria; kingdom Bacillati; phylum Actinomycetota; class Actinomycetes; order Kitasatosporales; family Streptomycetaceae; genus Kitasatospora; species Kitasatospora sp. NPDC004531. The sequence goes on from NZ_JBSGDD010000031.1 coordinate 65,741, forward strand.
GCGTCGGTGGCGACCACCACCGCGCGGGCCCGGATCCGGCCGTGCCCGGCGGTCTCCACGCCGTCCGTGCCGACCGAGCCGACGGTCACGCCCAACCGCACGGCGCCCTCCGGGAGTTCGGCGGCGAGCGAAGCGGCGAGGGCGCCGATCCCGGCGGCGGGGACGCACAGCCGGCCGCGCGCGTAGTCGCGCAGGACCAGGTCGGCGACCCGGCTGGAGGTGCCGAGCGCGGGGTCGCCGAGCAGGGCGGCGAGCAGGGGGCGCAGGAAGCCGTCCACGGTGCGGCCGGGCAGGCCGCGGTCGGCCAGCGCCCGGGCGGCGGTGGTCTCCGGGCGGGCCAGCAGCTTGGGCGTCGGGGTGGCGGCCAGCCGGGACAGCGTGGCGGCGAGCCGGGCCCGGTCCAGCGGGGTGCCGAGCGGGCTGCGGGTCGCGGCCTGCCGGGCGGGGGTGGCCTGCGGGTCGCCGACCCGGTAGGTGCGGCCGCTGCTGTGCACCAGGACGCCGGGGGCGAGCGGGCGCAGGTCCAGCCGCTCCGGGTCGAGGTGGCGGGGGAGTTCGGGGCAGGCGGTGTTCAGCAGGTGGCCGCCGAGGTCGAGGCGGAAGCCGTCGAGTTCCCGGGTGGCCGTGCGGCCGCCGACGCGCTCGGTGGCCTCCAGGACCTGGACGCGCAGGCCCCGGGCGGTGAGTGCGGCGGCAGCGGCCAGCCCGGCGACGCCGGCGCCGACCACGATCGCGTCGGGATCGGTGGCGTGGACACGGCTGATGAAGTCATGTGCGGGCACGAGTGGGTGCTCCCTCCCTGGCGGAGCCCTCCGCTGCCGCCGCGCGCGGCAGGGCCCGCGAGCGAGCGGGCGGGTGCCGGGGCGGGCAGCGGGGGGCGAGGACAACATGGTCCGTCGTTGTGATGCCCCGTCATCCGGCTACCCAGACCGTCGGCCGTCACCCAATCGGTTCATCCCACCGGCGGCGGCGACACGGCGGGGCGGCTCCGTCACCCACCGTGCGTCAAACGTGGCGCGCGGAGCGGGAACGGGCGCGCACGGTCACCGTCCACGCCCCTTGCGCCGTCAGCATGCACCCGTGCGCCCCCTGAGGAACCGTCAGCGCGCAGGCCGCCCGAGCGCCGCCGCCACGATCGACGACAGCTCCGGGTCGCGGAACTCGAACCCCGCCTCCACCAGGGCTTTCGGTACCACCCGGTGGCTGCCGACCACCTCGACGGCCATCTCCCCGAGCACCGCCCGCAGCGCCCACTCCGGCACCGCGAACACCGCCGGACGCCCCAACTGACGGGACAGTTCGGCAGTCAGCTCGGCGTTGGTGACGGGGGCGGGGCCGGTCAGGTTGACGGGGCCGCTGAGCTCCTGGCAGTCGATCAGGAAGCGCAGCGCGGCCACCTCGTCGGCCAGCGAGATCAGGCTCCAGTACTGCTTGCCGTTGCCGAGCCGCCCGCCGAGCCCGAGCTTGAACAGCGGCAGCAGCCGGGCCCCCGCGCCGCCCTTCGGGTCGAGCACCAGCCCGGTGCGCGGGTGCACCACCCGGATCCCGGCGGCCGCGGCGGGCTGCGCGGCCTGCTCCCACTCCTGGCAGACGGTGGAGAGGAAGTCGCTGCCGCTGGGCGCGTGCTCGTCGATCAGCTGGTCGCCGGTCTGCCCGTACCAGCCGACCGCCGACGCGCTCACCAGTACCTTCGGCGGGGTCTTCAGCCGGGCCAGCGCGGCGGCCAGCGTCTCGGTGCCGAGCACCCGGCTGTCCCGGATCTCCCGCCGGTAGGCGTCCGACCAGCGCCGGTCGCCGACCCCCGCACCGGCCAGGTGCACCACCGCGTCCACGCCCTCCAGCGCCGCGCCGTCGATCTGCATCAGGAGCGGGTTCCAGCCCACCCCCACCGTCCCGTCCGGCTGCGGCCCGGTGCGCGAACGCCGCCGCACCAGGCGCAGCACCTCGTGCCCGTCCCCGACCAAGGAGTCCACCAGCGCGGACCCGATCAACCCCGTGGAACCTGTCACCGCGATACGCATACCGGCCATCCTCGCAGCCCTTACCGGCCCGCCCGGGCAGCCGGGCCGCCCGCCCGCGCACGGGGCCGACAATTCCCGGCGGGATCCGCGGCGGAGCGCCTAGCATGATCGCCATGCCATCGACCGATCCGATCATCCGACCTGCCACGGAGCAGGACGAACAGGCGATCCGCGCCCTCGACCACGCCACCTGGTCGACGCTGAGCGAGGTCGCCCCGAAGGGCGCCGCCGACGCGCCGGTCTTCGACGAACAGCACCGGCCCGAGCAGTTCCTGCTCGCCGAACTCGACGGCCTGATCGTCGGCTACATCCGCCAGTTGCAGGAGATCCCGCTGGCCTCCAGCGCCCACGTCCGCCAGATCCAGGGCCTGGCGGTGCTCCCGCAGGCCCGCGGCCGGGGCATCGGCGACGCCCTGATCACCGCCGCCTGCGACGCCGCCCGCGCCGTCGGCGCCCGCCGGATGACGCTGCGGGTGCTCGGCCACAACGCGCCCGCCCGCCGCCTGTACGAGCGCAACGGCTTCCAGGTGCTCGGCCTCCTGCCCGAGCACTTCCTGCTGGACGGCGCCTACGTGGACGACGTCTGGATGGGCCGCGCCCTGTACTGACCGCCCCGCCCGGGCCGGCCGCGGCCCCGCCCACCCGGCGGGGCCGTCAGTCCCCGTACAGCTCCCACAGCCGCGGGTAGCGGGCCGCCATCGCCGCCTTGTCCGCGAAGTCGAACGGGACGCCCTGCGGCACCGGCGGCTGACGCACCCCCAGGTCCGGCAGCGGCAGCCCGGTCAGCCGCTCGTACGCCTCGTCGGCGGCGTACCCGAGCTCCTCCGCGTCGCCGTCCTCCTCGTCGTCGAAGTCGGGCAGCAGCTCCGCGAGCCGGTCCGGATCGTGCACCCCGCCCTCGAACACCTCCCGGCCCTGGGCGATCAGCCAGCACCGGAAGTAGTCGAAGCCGTCCTCGGATGCCCCGCCGAGCAACAGGTACGCGGCGCCCCACAGCTCCACCGTGTACGCCCGCTGGAACCGCGCCTCGAACTGCCGGGCGAAGTCCAGCACATCGTCCGGCGGCAGCCCCATCAGCCGCTCCACCAGGGCCTGTGCCTGCTCGTCCGGATCACCCCCGGCCGCGCCGCGGGAGTCGTCGATCAGCTGCCAGAATGCCGTCTCGTCCATCACCGCTCCAGCATCCACAATCCGCACCGCGACCGCACCCGATCGCACCGCTGACGGCACAGCCCGACAAGTGCCCGGACACGCGCAGGCCCCGCACCACGGACTGCTCCCGTGACCGCCACCG
>NZ_JBSGDD010000032.1:0-66882 GCF_053602195.1 Kitasatospora sp. NPDC004531
CGCACCGCGCAGCGCACCGTTCGGCTCGCCGCCCGTTGCGCAGTGCGTTTCGCGGGTGGGTGCTCGGGTGGGTGGGTGGGCGCTGCCAACAGCAAGCCCCCACGAAGCGCCGCGCACCGCTCCGCTCGCCGTCGCGCCGTAGCGCTTGTGGGTGGGAGCGGGGGAGCTTAAGTGGCGTTTATGTGAAGGGAATTGTGAGATGAGGCTCATCGTCCGCCTATAGGACGTTCGGGAGGTGACGCATACCTTGGGGTGAGTTGTCCGAAAGGCTCCCGGCATGCGCAGCTCTCGCTCCATCGCAGTGGCAGAGGTCCAGGTTTCCCAGGTTCGTGGTCGGTTGGCCGCGCTTGGGCGAGTGTGTTTTCGGCATCGGCGGTGGGTGCTGGGGGCGTGGGCCGCGGTGCTCGTCGTGGGGGTGCTGATCGGCGGGCGGGTGTTCGAGGGGTCGGTGGCGGGGACCGGCGGGGGCGGGTCGGAGTCGGCTCGGGGTGCGGCGGTCGTGCAGGCCGCGGATCCGGTGCAGGGCACGGTGACGGCGGTGGTGGACGGGCCGCCGGTGGCGAGTGAGGGCGTCAAGGCGGCCGTGCGGCAGGCGAGTTCGGAGGTCGCGAAGCTGCCGGGCGTGGTCTCGGTGGCGGACACCTACTCGACGGGCGGGCAGCTGACCGCCGACGACGGCCGGGCGTCGCTGGTGAACGTGCGGATCGCGGACGGGGCGTCGGCGAAGCAGCTGAAGGCCGTCACGGACCGCCTGGAGCAGATCACGGCGGACGGCGCGCACACGCTCGTCGGCGGTGACCTGGTGCTGCAGCAGGAGGTCAAGGACCAGACCGCGCGGGACACCCGTTTCGGGGAGATCGTGACGCTGCCGTTGACGCTGATCGTGATGGTGCTGGTGTTCGGCGGGCTGGCCGCGGCGGGCCTGCCGGGGATCGGCGCGGTGGCGTCGGTGGGCGGCGCGCTGCTGGCGATGTTCGGGTTCAGCCGGATCATGGACATCGACACCAGCGTGCTGCCGATCGCGACGGTGCTGGGCCTGGGCCTGTCGATCGACTACGCGCTGCTGATGGTGAACCGGTTCCGCGAGGAGCGCGGCCACGGCGCGACGATCGCGCAGGCGGTGGAGCGGATGTCGGCGACGGCCGGCCGGACGGTGGGCTTCTCGGGCCTGACGGTGGCGGTGGCGCTGAGCGGCCTGTTCGTGTTCACCAGCCCGGTGTTCCGGGCGGTCGCGGCGGCGGGCGTGAGCGTGGTGGTGATCGCGGTGGCGGCGGCGTTGACGCTGGTGCCGGCGCTGCTGGGCTTCATGGGCCGGCGGATCAAGGCGCCGAGCGCGCCCGTCCCGGACGAGGGGTTCTTCTCGCGGACGGTGCGCCGGGTGCAGCGGCGGGCAGTGCCGGTGATGCTGGCGTGCGTGGCGCTGCTGCTGGCGGCGGGGGCGCCGTTCCTGGGGTCGCACTTCCGCAACTCGGGCGCCGACGTGCTGCCGAAGAGCTTCGCGTCCCGGCAGGTCGCCGAGGCCGTGCAGGAACGTTTCCCGGCGCACGCCCCGGCCCCTGTGCAGGTGGTCGTCGCGGGCACCCCGGAGCAGGCGCAGCGCTACGCGAACACGGTGGTCTCGCACCTGCGGGACGTGGCGGGGGCGCGGGCCGTCACCCCCGTCTCCGGCGGCGTGCAGAGCATCGACGTGCTGGTGAAGGGCGACCCGCAGGGCGCGGAGGCCAAGCGGGTGGTCGCGCAGCTGCGCGAGCACCGGGGCGGCCTGGAGACGTACGTGACGGGGGACGCCGCGTCGCTGGTGGACTTCCAGCACGAGATCGGCTCGCGCGGCCCGTGGGCGGTCGGGCTGGTCGCGGCGGGGACGCTGGTGCTGCTGTTCATGATGACCGGCTCGGTGGTGCTGCCGGTCAAGGCGCTGCTGATGAACGTGCTGTCGCTGGGCGCGTCGCTGGGCGCGCTGACGCTGGTGTTCCAGCACGGGTACTTCAGCGGGCTGCTCGGCTTCACCCCGACCGGGGGCCTGGAGACGGTGATCCCGGTGCTGGTGTTCGCCTTCGCGTTCGGGCTGTCGATGGACTACGAGGTGTTCCTGCTGTCGCGGATCAAGGAGCTGCACGACCAGGGCCACGGCTGTCTGCGGTCGGTCGAGCTCGGCCTGCAGCGCAGCGGTCGGATCATCACTTCGGCCGCGCTGCTGATGGTGATCGTCTTCGCGGGGTTCGCCGTCGGGCAGATGCTCATGGTCAAGCAGATGGGCATCGCGCTGGCCGTCGCCGTCGCCGTGGACGCCACCCTGGTGCGCACCCTGCTGGTGCCCGCCACCATGTCGCTGTTCGGCCGGCTCAACTGGTGGGCGCCCGCGCCGCTGCGCCGCCTGCACCGGATCATCGGCCTCAGCGAGCACGTCGAACTGCCGCCGCTGCATCCCCCGGTGCTGCCCTCGCCGCGGCTGCCGCAGCAGCCGGGCCTGGTGGGTGCGTCCTAGGCTGGGGGCATGCGACTGACGAAGTTCGGCCACGCCTGCGTCCGGATCGAGCACGCGGAAGGGGCGGTGCTGATCGATCCCGGCATGTTCACCGCCCCCGACGCGGTGCGCGACGTGAACGCCCTGCTGATCACCCACGAGCACGCCGACCACTTTACCGAGCCCCTGGTGCGGGCCGCCGTCGAGGCCAACCCCGGGCTGCGGGTCTTCACCAACCGCTCGGTGGCCCGGCAGCTGGAAGGCATCGGCGCGCGCGTGACGGTGGTCGGCGACGGCGACGCGTTCGAGCTGGACGGGCTGCCGGTGACGGTGCACGGCGAGTGGCACGCCGAGATCCACCCCGACATCGAGCGGATCCCGAACATCGGCTTCCTGCTCGGCGGCCGGGCCTTCCACCCCGGCGACGCGCTCACCGTCCCGCCGGACACCGTCGACACCCTGCTGCTCCCGCTCGGCGCCCCCTGGCTGCGGGCCGGCGAGCTGGTCGACTACCTGCGCGACACCCGCCCCCGGCAGGCGGTGGCGATCCACGACGAGACCCTCAGCGAGGCCGGCCGCGCCGTCCACGGCCGCCTGCTCGGCCCGCAGGGGCCCGGCACCGGCGGCGTGGAGTACCGGACGCTGGCCGTCGGCGAGGCGCTCGACCTGGTCTGACCTCCCCGAGTCGGCTGCCCGGCAAGCCAGTTGCGGACGGCCGCTGGCAGGCCGCCCCGGTGGCGGAGGTCAGCGGACCGCAGCGGCGGGCACCGTGGTGAACGGGCGGCCGTCGAGCGTCCAGTGCGGGTCGGGGACGATCTCCAGCGCCGCGTACACGTGCGCCGCCACGTCGGTGTGGTGCAGCGGGCCGGCCGGTGCGCCCGGGGTGATGCCGGGGCCGTACGCGGCGATCCACGCGGTGCGCTCCAGTGCGCTGCGGCCGCCGTGGCCGCCCGCGTCCACGTGGCCGTGGTCGGTGACCACGATCACCGTCCACTCCTCGGCGGCGTACGTGGGCCGCTCGCGCACGGCGGCCAGCAGGCGGCCGAGGCGGGCGTCGGCGGTCTCGATCGAGCGGCGGTAGTCGGCGCCGCAGCCCCGGAAGTGCGCCGTCTCGTCGACCGCGCCGAGGTAGACGAAGGACGCCTGCGGGTCGTCGTCGGAGCGGGCGAGCACGTACTCGGCCTCGGCGGTGACCCGCTCGTCGCAGACCTCCCAGGCCTCGGGGGTGTCCTCCAGCGGCGCGATGTACGACAGCCGGCCGGGCGCGTTGAACAGCGGGCCGCCGTCGCGGGCCAGGAACAGCGGCTCCCAGCCGCCGACGGCGAAGGTGCGGCGGCGGTGGACCTTGGCCAGCCGGGTGGTGAAGTCCGGGAAGACGTCGAGCCGGTGGCCGCCGAAGTGGTTGCCGAGCACGCCGTGCTTGGCAACGCCGACCCCGGTGGCGATGGTCGCCCAGCACGGGCCGGACATCGTCGGCGTGGCGTCGTCCACCTCGACGCGGCCGAGGAAGCCGGCGGCGGCGACGGCGTCCAGGTGCGGGGTGCGCAGTTCGTTCAGCAGGTCGAGGCGGACGCCGTCGATGCCGACGACCAGGACCCGGCGCGGGCCGGCGGGCCAGTTGCTGGACACGGATGGTGCTCCGATCGTTCGAGCGCGGTGCGGGTGGTTCGGGCAGCTGTTCGGCACCCTAGCGGCCGAATCGGGCCCGCAGAGCTGTACGGACAACTTTTCCGGACGCCCCTTGGGCGGACCTCCCCGGAATTCCCGCGGAGTTCGCCGTCCGGCCGCCGCGCGTTCGCTCCGGGCGGGCCCCTCCGGACGACCCGGTACGGACCGGTAACCTGGCGGCATGCTGAGGATCGGACTGACGGGCGGCATCGGCGCGGGCAAGAGCGAGGTCTCCCGCCAACTGGCCGCACTGGGCGCGGTGATCATCGACTCGGATGTGATCGCCCGCGAGGTGGTCGCCCCCGGGACGCCCGGACTGGCCGCCGTGGTCGAGGAGTTCGGGCCCGAGGTGCTGCTGCCCGACGGCACCCTCGACCGCCCCGCCCTCGGCCGCGTCGTGTTCGCCGACCCGGACCGGCTGGCCGCCCTGAACGCCATCGTCCACCCCCTGGTCCGGGCCCGCTCCGCCGAACTGGAGGCCGCCGCCGGCCCCGACGCGATCGTGGTCCACGACGTCCCCCTGCTCGCCGAGAACAACCTCGCCCCGCTCTACGACCTCGTCGTCGTCATCGACGTCCCCGACGCCGAACGCCTGCGCCGCCTCACCGCCCTGCGCGGCATGCCCGAGGCCGAGGCCCGCGCCCGGATGGCCGCCCAGGCCACCCGCGAGGCCCGCCTCGCCGTCGCCGACCTGATCCTCGACAACAGCGGCGACCTCGCTCAACTCACCACCCGCGTCCAGCAGTTGTGGCACGACCTGGAGCAGCGCCGGTCCTGACGCGCAGTCGCGCGACTCTGCCTGCCTCGGAGGCTCGCTGCGAGCGGACTCCGGGGCAGGTGCTTTTGGCGACAGGAAACCCTTACAGAACGCCACCAGGCGAATGCGTCGCGTGCCAGACTTCTTCTCCAGGGGCCGGACGATGAGCCCCCGCTTCCCCGCCCTTCTCATGTGCGGGACGATTCCGGAGGAGATAGTGGCATGTCCATGTCGTTTTCGTTCGGTGCCGAACTGCGGCGCCTGCGCGAGGAGCGGAGGCTGTCGCTCGACGGTCTGGCCAGACGGCTGAACTACAGCAAGGGGTACCTCAGCAAGGTCGAGCGCGGTGAGCGGGTGGCGTCGATCGACCTCGCTCGCCGGTGTGACGCGGCCCTTGGTGCCGAGGGGAGGTTGTCCGGACTGGTCGAGGACCACGCCGAGGCCGGCAAGCAGGGGGTCACCGGACGTCGCGAGCTGATGGCTGCGGGCGCGGCGTCCCTGCTGGCACTGTCCGCGCCCGGACGTACTGCAGGGGCCCGCCTTCCAGCGGCCGCCGAGTTCACGCCGACAGCGCTGCTGCGGGAGGAGTACGACCGGGCCAGGCGACTAGGACAGTGCGTCGACCCCGTCGTGCTGCTGCCCCTGCTGGTGGAACAGGGGCGTACCACCGCGCGCATCGCGGCATCCACCGCCGGACGGACCAGGTCCGAGTTGCTCCTGCTGGCCTCTCGCTTTGCGGAGTTCACCGGCTGGATGGCGCAGGAGGCAGGAGACACCCGAGCGGCCCTCACGCACACCGCGGAGGCGGTGGACCTCGCGGAGGAAGCCGGCGACCTGCACCTCTCCTCGTACGCGCTGGTGCGCCGGGCATTGGTGACGTTCTACGACGGGGACGCGGCCCAGACCATCACACTGGCTGCCGGCGCGGCGGAGAACCGCAGGCTGCCGTACCGCATCAGGGGCCTTGCCGCCCAACGGGAAGCACAAGGCCATGCCTTGGCGGGGGATCACCTGAGCTGCATGCGGAGTCTCGATCTGGCACAGGAGTACCTGGTGTACGCCGCCGACGATGAACCGTCGGGCCCGGTCATCGGCACCAGCAACCTCGCCCACCCCGCCGCGATGGTCACCGGCTGGTGCCTGCACGACCTCGGCCGACCGCAGGAAGCAGCGGAGGTGCTGGACCGGGAGTGTGCACGCATCCCGGCGCACGCACTGCGGACCCGAACCCGCTACGGGCTGCGTCGGGCACTGGCCCACGCAGCCGCGGGTGAGGTCGAGCGGTCCTGCGTGGTCGCAGGTGAACTCGTCGGCATCGCCGGTGAGGTGAAGTCCGCCACCGTGGCCGCCGACGTGCGGCGGCTCGACCGCGAGCTGGGCCGCTTCCGCTCCCACCGGGCTGTCCGTGAGCTCCGGCCGGCCTTGCTCGAAGTCCTGACCGACTGCAGTTGATGAGCAGTCGAATGCGTCATCCATTCTGTTCGATCTTCAAAGGGGTCTTCCCGTCATGTCCGTGGTTTTCGTCAACTACCGCACAGGGGACGGCGACGGCATTGCCGCGCTGCTGGAGCACGAGCTGTCCGCCAGGTTCGGGACCGACCAGGTGTTCCGTGCGAGCAAGTCGATTGCGGCCGGCAGTCGCTTTCCCCGGGAACTGATCACTGCGGTGCGGCGGTGCCACGTCCTGCTCGCGGTGATCGGACCACGCTGGTTCGACCCGCGAACGCCCGGTGAGCGGCCCGCGGTGGAGGACCCGGCCGACTGGACGCGCCGAGAGATCATCGAGGCGTTCGAGAGCGGTGCCGTCGTGATCCCGATTCTGACCGACGCCCCGCGCTTCGACGCGAGCCAACTGCCCGCAGAGCTCGCCGAACTCGCCGACTGCCACTACCGCCGACTGGACACGCGGAACTCGCATGCGGACATCGCCCGGATCGGTGACGACCTCGCGGAGTTGGTGCCGGCGCTGGCCAAGCTCGACTCCCGGCGCGAAGCCCCCGAGGCGGGCCGGGAGCAGGACCGCGCCAACCAGGTGCGGATGCGGGACGGGGTCGGGGCCGTGGGCGGCGACCTGTCCGGAATGGTGATCAACTCGCCGCGCGGGCCGATCCACACGGGCAGCGGCAACCTGAACAGCGGGCCGCAGTTCAGCGGAGACGGTATGGGCGTCCAGTACGTCACGGGCGGCGACTTCAGCAACTCCCGGCAGCAGTTCGGAGGAACGGTCGGACGTGAGAGCGGCCGGGACAGGTGAGCACACCTGGCAGCATCCGGATCGACAGTCCCCAAGGGCCGGTCCACAACGGTCCCGGCGATCAGAACTTCTACATTCCCGCGAGCGAGTTCCTGCGTTCTCGGACCGAGCGGCTTCGCATCGCGGCGGACGACCGCCGCTGGCTCAGCCAACGGTTTGTGCCGCCCCGCAATCTGCACCAGGCCTTCGAGAGGCTGGCCAAACCGGGAGCCACCGTCCTGCTGACCGGTGAGCCGGGAGTCGGGCGGCGCGCCGCGGCGACCGTGCTCCTGCACGAACTGGACGGGGATGAAGGAAACTTTGAGGAACTTCCGCTGGAGCGCGACCCCGACGGCGAACTGGACATCGGGCCCGGCGATCGGCTGCTCCTCGATCTGTCGTCGATTGCGGTACAGGACGCCCGGGCCGCGTGTGAGCTGCTCGGTGTCTACCGCTCGGCGACGGAGCGCACAGGCGCGAGGCTGGTCGTGATTCTGTCTCCGGGGTTGGAACGCTCGCTGGCCCCGGAGCTCCAGCCCTATCTCGTCAGGATCGAACGGCCTCGCGGCATCGCCGTGTTGGTGCGCCACCTTCGCTCGAACGAGATTCCTTTCAGATCGGAGGACCTGAGGAACCCAGGACTTCCGAAGCTCAGGGACCTTCTGGCGAGTTCCCCGATGCGGGACATCGCCCGGCTGGCCCGGAGCATCAGTGAGGCCAGGGCGAGCCGTCGACATGGAACTACCTTTGCGGAGTGGTGTGCGGCGGCACTGCCGACAGTCACCGACTGGGCGGACGAGGTCGCGCAGCAGGTCCACGAGTTGACCGACGGTAGGGAACGCGCCCTGCTGCTGGCCGGGGCGATGCTCGACGGCGCCCCGATGGACACCGCAGTCGTGGGGGCCGAGCGACTGGTCCGGCTGGTTCGCCACCCGGTCGAGAGTGAATCGGCCCTGGCCGGACCGGATCTCCTGGTGCAGCTCCGCGCCTTGCAGATGACACGGAACCAGTACGGACGGCTCGACTTCGATCGGCTGTCCTACAGCGGTGCGGTGCGGTCGCACTTCTGGACCTACTTTCCTGGCCTGCGCGAGCACCTGGCGGAGTGGATGGCCGAGGCGGTCCGGCTGCCGGGGCTCGGCCTGGCGGAGCGTCGGGAGCTGGTGATCCGCTTCGCCGAACAGGCCCTCGCGGTCGAACGCCCCGACGATCTTTGGAAGCTCGCCGAACGGTGGACCTCCGGCACCGGCCGGGCGCTGCCGGCCGAGGCCGCGTTGCTGATCGCGCAAGGGCTTGAGCACGAGAAGTACGGCCCCGCCACTCGAAAGCAGATCTACCAGCGGGCCACATTCGGCCAGTTGACGCCGCAGCTGGCCGAGTCGCTGACTGATGTCTGCCGTCACGTGCTGGCCGCGACCCACCCGGATCTCGCGCTGACCCGCCTGTACCACTTGTCGAGTCGCCACGGGGTGGCAGACGCGACCGACGCGGTGCTCGAACTGGCCAGGGGCGACCGGCGCCTGTTCCGACATCTGCACGAGAGGATCTTCTTCGGTGGCCGCCCGGAGCCGAAGTACGGATACCGGCTCCTGATTGCCCTGCTCGACCCCTCATTCCTGCGGATCAATCCGACCACCGCCGAGTTGGAGCTGGTCTGGCGCCGGGTCCTGACGGGACTTGATCGGACCCGCTGGGCACCAGTGGTGCGCAGTTGGCTGGTTGCCGCTGCGCTGAGGCCCGGCTGGGAGCATGCTCCGGAGGTCGTGACCCAGGCGGCCGGTGGCCGGACCGGGCTTCTCAACCAGCTGTACCTGACGGCCCTGGAATGGCAACGGACCGGACCGGGCAGCCCGCCGGTGTCCGACGATGCCCGCTTGGCTGTTGCCGCGCGCTTCTGGCGTTCGATCGACCGTGCCCAAGGCATGGACGAGCACCACTACAAAGACACCCAATCCACGTATTCCTGGGAGGCCTCGTGAGGCACCGCAGCATGGGTCAAGCGTTCCTTGCCGTAGTCGTCGGAGGCCTGCTGCCGGTCCTCTGCGGGTGGAAGCTGCACTGGCCGGTCTGGCTCTGGGTCATGGTGAGCATCACCTCGATGGCCTCGGTGGGCCTGTTCTTGGTGGTCAGGGTGCAGCAGGAACCGGCGCCGCAGGAGCGGGCACCGCAGCCGCCGATCGAGTACCGCCCGCCGCAGCCCGAACCGCCCGTCGAACCGCCGTTCCACGAGACGAGGTTGGAGAACCTGCTCCTGCCGAGCTGTGTGCCGGACTACGACTTCCGGTTCTCGGCCACCGTTCGGTGGCGGCCGTCCCGGGCGTACCAGACGTCGGCGCCTTTTGGCATGGAGGCGGTGGCCACTGACACGATCGTGACTCGGGCCCGGCAGATTGCCGCAGGAGAACATCCGTCCCGGACCGACCTGGCAGCCTTCCGGCTCAACGGGGCTCTCGGTGCTCAGGTGCACGACAGTTCTGGCATGGTCGCCGTCATGGCCGCAGCGGTAACGGTCACCGTGACCGAGGAGGATCGAGCCAGGCTGGAGAACCTGGCCATGCTGCGGAAGGCCGAGGAGACCTGGGAACACCAGCGGCAGTACGAACGCAGTCGGTGCGCCTATGTGGGCGGCGAGGTCCTGAAGTCGACCGGTTCGGCGGTGGTGTGGTGGCTGTCCCGTCACGAGGAGGACATCGAGGGGGCCGTCAGCCTGATCGGCCCGTTGGCCGAACTGGCCGCAGCCGCCAATGACACCGAGGTGCCGGAGGTCTTCCGCCGCTACGTCGAGCACCGGCCCGGCGAGACCGAGGATCTGCTGGCGGACCCGGCGTCGGACGCGGAATTCGCCGAGCAGTTGAGGCAGGAGTCGCGGGTCGGCTCCGGGGCCGGCGGTGAGGACTCGGCCCTGCGGCAGGATGAAGAGCCCGTGGACTCGCCGGGCCGAGTGCCGCATCCCGCCTCCAGTGCCGACAGCAACGACTCGGCGGCCCGGAATGTGGCGGACCTGATGAACAATCTGGGGCTCAACCTCGACAGCGACAGTGGCCAGGTGTGGCTCCACCGGGTCAAGCGTGCCACCGAGCAGGCAGTTCAGGCCGACACTGAGGATTCGCGCACGGACAGCGACAGTGCCGGGCCTGTGTACCCGCCCAGGCCCGTATTCGTTGCCGGGCCCGACTACGTTGCCGGGCCTGCCGATGCCACCGAGCCCGATCGGTCCGACCCGGGAACGGATCACCGCGAGACGTCTCCGCTGTTCGGTTCGGTGCCGCCTGGCGGGCACGTGCCCCCGCAGGGGCCGGCAGGAGAGTGAGTTCCGTCGGCCCCGGGCGCGCATTGCTCGGGGCCGGTTCTTGCCTGTCAGTCCCCGGTGGCCGTCGGGAGGGTGGTCTCCGGGCGGCCCCAGTCGGACCAGGAGCCGTCGTAGACGGTGGGGGTGGGGTGGGTGGTGAGGTGGGCGGCGAAGGCGAGGATGCAGGCGGTGACGCCGGAGCCGCAGGTGGTGACGAGGCGGGGGCGGGAGGCGGTGGCGGCGGCGAGGCGGGCGCGGAGCTCGGGGAGGGGGAGGTAGCGGCCGTCGGGGGTGAGGAGTTCGGCGAAGGGGAGGTTCGCCGAGCCGGGGAGGTGGCCGCGGCGCAGCCCGGCGCGGGGTTCGGGGGCGTCGCCGGTGAAGCGCTCGCGGGAGCGGGCGTCCAGCACGGTGGTGTCGGGGTCGGCGAGGGCGGCGGCCACGGCGGCCCGGTCGGCGAACAGGCCGGGGCGCGGGCGGGCGGTGAAGTCGCCGGGGGAGAAGGGGAGTTGATCGGCGGTGACGGGGTGCCCGGCGGCCTGCCAGGCGGGCAGTCCGCCGTCCAGGACGGCGGCCCGGTCGAAGCCCATGGCGCGCAGCATCCACCAGGCGCGCGGGGCGGAGTAGATCCCGGCGCCGTCGTAGACGACCGCGGTGGAGCGGTCGTTGACGCCCAGGGCGCGCAGTTCGCGCTGGAAGTCGGCGGCCGACGGCATGGTGTGCGGCAGTTCGGAGCCGGCGTCGGACAGCGGCCCGTCGATGTCGAACGCCCGCGCGCCGGGGATGCGGTGGGCGGCGTGGCGGTGGGCGCCGATGCTCGCGTCGAGGACGACCAGGTCGGGGTCGTCGAGGCGGTCGGCCAGCCAGCAGGGGTCGACCAGGGGCGGCGGCAGTGCGGTCACGGCGGGCTCCGTCCGGGTGAGGGAGAGCCCATGATCGCACCGCCGCCGGTGCGCGGCGGCCGCGCGTCAGGGCTTGCGGGCGACGCCGGCCCAGATGGCGACCTGACCGTCGGTGTCCTGCGGGGCCTGGTCGGGACGCCACTGCGGGGCGGTGACCAGGCCGGGTTCGAGGAGCTCCAGGCCGTCGAAGAAGCGCAGCACCTGCGCGCGGCTGCGCATGGTGAGCTGCGCGGTCGCGGAGCGGTAGATCGCCGGGCCCTTCGAGGCCTCCGCCGGGTCGATGAAGTCCGCGGTGGCGTGCGAGAGCGCCAGGTGGCTGCCGGAGGGCAGGGCGTCGACCAGGGTGCGGACGATGGTGTACGGGTCGTCGGCCTCGTCGATGAAGTGCAGGATCGCGAACAGCATCAGCGCGACCGGCCGGTCGAGGTCGAGCAGGTCGCGGACGGCGGGGTCGGCGAGGATCGCCTTCGGGTCGCGCAGGTCGGCCTGCAGGACGCTGACGCTGCCCTGCTCGGCGCCGGCCAGCAGGGCGCGGCCGTGCACCAGCACGATCGGGTCGTTGTCCAGGTAGGCGACCCGGGCGGCGGGGTCGACGGCCTGGGCGATCTCGTGGGTGTTGCCCGCGGTGGGAATGCCGGTGCCGATGTCGAGGAACTGGCGGACGCCCTGCTCGGCGGCGAGGACGCGCACCGCGCGCTGCAGGAAGGCCCGGTTGGCGAGCGCGCTGATCCGCACCAGCGGACTGAGCGCCAGCACCTTCTCGGCGGCGGCCCGGTCGGCGGGGAAGTTGTCCTTGCCGCCCAGGTAGTAGTCGTACATCCGGGCCGGGTGCGGCACCTCCGGCCGCAGCTCGGCGGACGGCGGCGGCGCCTGTTCGCCCGACATCCAGTCGAGCGAGATCTCCTGATGATCGGTCATGTCCGGCCCCCCGTCGGTGGAACGCGCTTTCGGGGGCAGCATAGACGGCGGGGAAACCCGTTCGACGACGGATGGCCGAATCCGGCCGTCCGGCAACGCTAGCGGCCCGGTCCGACAGTCGGGTCGGGGGCGTCGGCGGGCTCGGGGCCGTCGTCCGGGTCGCGGGTCAGCAGGTAGCGGGCGCCCGGCCCGGCGGCGCCGGCGCGGTCGCCCGCGTTGTACAGCGCGCAGCGGCTCAGGGACAGGCAGCCGCAGCCGATGCAGCCCGTCAACTTGGCCTTCATCAGCTGGAGTTCGGCGATCTGCCGGTCGATGCGGTGCTGCCAGGCGCCGGCCACGGTGTGCCAGTCCTTGGGCGTGGGCGCGCGGTCCTCGGGCAGCCGGGCGAGCGCGGTGCGGACTTCGTCCAGCGACAGGCCGACCTGCTGCGCGGCCCGGACGAAGGCGATCCGGCGCAGCGCGGAGCGCGGGTAGCGGCGCTGGTTGCCGGTGGTGCGTTCGGCGTGGATCAGGCCGAGGCTCTCGTAGTAGCGCAGCGCGGAGGTGGCGAGGCCGCTGCGCTCGGCGAGCTGGCCGATGGTGAGGCGGTCGTGCCGGGAGGGCGTCATGGCCCGGAACACTACCGCCGAACACCCTTGACTTGAAGTGAGCTTGAAGTTGGATCCTCGTAGGCATGACGAGCGAAGCAACGCACACTCCGCGCAGCGACACCGACCCGAAGCCGCCCATCCCGGGCTTCGCCGACCTGCCGGGGCTGATCTCGCTGATGACCGGCGACGAGAAGCACTCCCCGGCCGCGACCTCCACCCTGGACGCCCTCTGGGTGCTGTACGACCGCGTCCTCAAGGTCGGCCCGGCCACCGCGGACGCGCCCGACCGGGACCGCTTCCTGCTGTCCAAGGGCCACGGCCCGATGGCGTACTACGCGGTGCTGGCCGCGAAGGGCTTCTTCCCGGTGGAGCTGCTGTCCAGCTTCGGGGCGTACGACTCGCCGCTCGGCCACCACCCGGACCGGCTGCTGGTGCCCGGCGCGGAGATCGGCTCCGGCTCGCTGGGCCACGGCCTGCCGCTGGCCGTCGGCACCGCGCTCGGCCTGCGGGCGCAGGGCCTGGACGGTCCGGCGGTGTGGGTGCTGGTCGGGGACGCCGAGTTCGACGAGGGCAGCAACCACGAGGCGGTGGCGTTCGCCGGCGCGTACGGCCTGGAGCGACTGCACGTCGTGGTGATCGACAACTCCTCGGCCACGCACGGCTGGAGCGGCGGCATCGCAGCCCGGTTCGCCGGCGAGGGCTGGTCCACGGCCACCGTGGACGGCCGCGACCACGAGGAGCTGCACCGGGCGTTCACCACCCCGCACCCGGGCCGCCCGCACGTGGTGGTGGCCCGCGTCGAACCCAAGAACTGACCACTCCGGACCCGCCCCACCCGAGCCCGCCCCCACCCAAGCCCGAGCACAGCCGAGAGCGGAGACAACAGGCCATGACCACCCAGGAGTTCACCATGCGCGACCAGTTCGCGCTGACCACCGCCGACCTGCTCGACCGGGACCCGCGCACCGCCCTGGTGCTCGCCGACATCGGCGCCGCCCAGTTCCCGGAGTCGGCCCGCGCCCACCCCGACCGGGTGGTGAACGTCGGCATCCGCGAGCAGCTGCTGATCGGCGTCGCCGGCGGCCTGGCGCTGACCGGCATGCGGCCGATCGCGCACACCTTCGCCAGCTTCCTGATCGAGCGCCCCTTCGAACAGGTGAAGCTGGACCTGAACCACCAGGGCGTCGGCGCGGTGCTGGTCAGCGCCGCCGGCTCGTACGACTGGCCGGCCGGCGGCCGCACCCACATGGCGCCCGGCGACGTCGCCCTGCTGGACACCCTGCCCGACTGGAACGTGCACGTCCCCGGCCACCCCGCCGAGGCCGACCTGCTGCTGCGCCACGCCGTCGCGGACGGCGACAGCCTGCAGTACGTGCGGCTGTCCGTCCACCAGAACCGCGAGGCGCGGCCGGTCGTCCCCGGGAAGTTCCTGACCGTCCGCGAGGGCAGCCGCGGCGTGGTGCTGGCCGTCGGCCCGATGCTGGACGCGGTGCTGGAGGCCACCGAGACGCTGGACGTGACGGTGCTGTACGCGGCCACCGTGCGGCCGTTCGACGCGGCGGGCCTGCGGGCGGCGATCGGCGGCCGGGCCGACGTGGTGCTGGTGGAGCCGTACCTGGCGGGCACCTCGGAGCGCGAGGCGCACCGCGCGCTGGAGCAGCTGCCGCACCGCGTCCTGGCCCTGGGCGTGCCGGTGGCCGAGCACCGGCACTACGGCTCGCTGCCCGAGCACCTGGCGGCCTACGGCCTGGACGCGGCCCACCTGCACAACAGGATCGCCAGCTTCCTGTGGTGAGCCCGGCCTGTGGCGGGCCCGGCCGGCGGCGGGCTCAGGCGGCGGGCTCAGGCGGCGGCGGGCTCAGGTGGTGCGGACGATCGCCACGGCGTCCGGCCCGAGCAGCGCCGCGCCGTTCGTCCCGGCCCGCACCTCGCCGAACGAGGCCTCCAGCGCGGCGAGTTCGCCCTCCAGCGGGACGGCGACGGGCTGTTCGCCGCCGATCCTGGCCAGCACCCGGTAGCGCCCCCGGTGCACGGCCAGCCAGCCCGCCGCCGCGTCGTGCCGCACCCGCACCGCCGCCAGGTCGCCGGCCATCAGCTCCGGCGCGGCACGCCGCAGCCGGATCAACTCCCGGTACCAGGACAGCAGTTCGGCGTGCGGGGCGCGCCCCGGCTCGGTCCAGTCCAGGGTGGAGGCGCGCACCGTGGCCGGATCCTGCGGGTCGGGGACGTCCTCGGCGCGCCAGCCGTGCTCGGCGAACTCCCGGCGCCGGCCCTGCCGGACGGCCTCGGCGAGCTGCGGGTCGGTGTGGTCGGTGAAGTACCGCCAGGGCGTGGACGCCCCCCACTCCTCGCCCATGAACAGCATCGGCGTGAACGGGGAGGTCAGCACCAGGGCCGCCGCCACCGCCAGCCGGCCCGGCGGCAGCGCGGCCGACAGCCGGTCGCCGGTGGCCCGGTTGCCGATCTGGTCGTGGGTCTGCGCGTAGCCCAGCAGCCGGTGCCCGTGCGCGGCGGGGAACGGCCGGCCGTGCGAGCGGCCCCGGAACGAGGACCGGCTGCCGTCGTGGAAGAACCCGCCGGTGAGGGTCTTGCCGAGGGCCGCCCACGGGTCGGCCGCGAAGTCCGCGTAGTAGCCCTGGCCCTCGCCGGTCAGCAGCGCGTGCAGGGCGTGGTGGAAGTCGTCGCTCCACTGCGCGGTCAGGCCCGTCCCGCCCGCGTCCCGGGGCGTGGTGGTGCGCGGATCGTTCACGTCCGACTCGGCGACCAGGAACAGCGGCCGGCCGGCCGCCTGCGCCAACTCGTCGACGGAGGCGGCGAGTTCCTCCAGGAACGGCAGCGCCCGCCCGTCCGCCAGGGTGTGCACGGCGTCCAGCCGCAGCCCGTCGATCCGGTAGTCGCGCAGCCAGGCCAGCGCGCTGCCGATCAGGTACGCCCGCACCTCGTCGGAGCCCGGCGCGTCCAGGTTCACCGCCGAGCCCCAGGGTGTCTGGTGCCGGTCGGTGAAGTACGGGCCGAAGCGCGGCAGGTGGTTGCCGGACGGGCCGAGGTGGTTGTGCACCACGTCGAGGATCACGCCCAGGCCGCGCAGGTGCGCCGCGTCCACGAGGCGCTTCAACCCGTCGGGGCCGCCGTACGGCTCGTGCACCGCCCATGGCGCCACCCCGTCGTAGCCCCAGCCGTGCCGGCCCGGGAACGGGCAGACCGGCATCAACTCGACGAAGTCCACGCCGAGTTCGACCAGGTGGTCGAGGCGGGCGGCGGCCGCGTCGAAGGTGCCCTCCGGGGTGAAGGTGCCCACGTGCAGCTCGTACACCACGGCGCCCGGCAGCGGACGGCCCCGCCAGGCCGTCTCGGACCACTCGAACGCGGCGTGGTCGACGGGACGACTCGGGCCGTCCGGCCCGAACGGCTGGCGGGGCGAGCGCGGATCGGGCAGCGCCGGGCCGCCGTTCAGCCGGAAGCCGTAGTCGCCGTCCGGCCCGTCGCCCTGCCACCAGCCCGGCTGCGCCGGATCGCGCTCCAGCAGGTACGGGATCGCCCCGACCTCCACCTCCACCACCTTGGCCGCAGGCGCCCACACCCGGTATCGCATCATTCCCCCTCCACCAGCAGCGCCACCGGCAACTGCTGGAACAGATACGTGAGTTCGACCGGGCCGCCGGTGAAGCGCCGGCCCGTCAGCCGGTCCGTCCAGCGGCCCGGCGGCAGCTCCAGCAGGGTGCCGCGCCAGCCCCCCGCCCGGTGCAGACCGTACGGCAGGCGGGTCGCCGCGCCCAGCACCCGCCCGCCCCGGACGAACGCCACCAGGTGCTCGGCCGCCGGGCCCGCCGCCGACAACGGCCGGTGGTCGCCGAGCGGCCCGGAGCGGCGCAGGCGCAGGGCCGTGGCCGTCAGGTGCAGCTTCTCGCGGGCCAGGTCGCCCTCGCGCGGGGCGGCCGCGTCGGTCAGGCGCACCGCCGGCGCCGACAGGTCGACCGGCGCCCGGTTGTCCGGGTCGACCAGCGTGTACAGCGGCTCCTCGCCGCCCTGGAAGACGTCCGGCACGCCCGGCGCCAGCAGGTGCAGCAGCGCCGCCGACAGCGAGTTCACCCGGGCGAACGGCTCCAGCAGGCCGACGAACCCGGCGATCCGCGGGCACAGGCCCGGGTTGGCGAGCGCGTCGCGCGCGTACCGCGCCAGCCGCTGCTCGAACGCCTCGTCCGGCGCCGTCCAGGAGGTGTGCCGCTTCGCCTCCCGCACCGACTTCAGCAGCACGCCCAGCAGCCGCTCCTCGGACAGCGGCCAGCCCGCCAGCAGGGTCTGCCACAGCAGCCACGCCGAGGCCCGGTCCGGGCACGGGCCGGCCGCCACCGTCCAGGCCGCGCACTCCGCCGCCCAGGCCTCCGGCAGCTCCGCGAGCACCGCGAGCCGGGCCCGGGCGTCCGCGCTGCGCTTGGTGTCGTGCGTGGACAGCGCCGTCATCGCCTGCGGCCACTCCCGCTGCCGCTGCTCGCACCAGCGGTGGAACTCCGCCGGGGAGACGCCCGGGTGCTCGGGGAGGCCGCCGACCTCGTTCAGCGACAGCAGCGCGTTGAACCGGTAGAACGCGGTGTCCTCGACGCCCTTGGCGGCCACCGCCGAGGCGGTCTGGCCGAAGCGCAGGCAGAACTCGTCCTTCGCGGGGGAGCGGCCCAGCTCGCCGAGGGCCAGCCGGCGCACCAGCCGCTCGGTGTCGGTGGCGCCCTCGGGCGGGGCGAGCGCCGCCACCGCCTCGGCGGGGGCCGGCTCGCCCGGCACCACGTACGGCCGGTACACCGGGTACTCGGTGAGCAGGCCCTCCAACGCCCGGCGCACCGCCAGCGGCGAGTGGTCGGCCAGCTCCGGGCCGTCGGCGCAGATCCGCTCCACCAGGCGCGCCAGCCGGTCGGTCTCCGCCGACAGCGCCCCGTCCGGCGCGACCATCTCGGCCCGGCCGATCAGCGCCGTCGTCGCCGCGTCCGCCCGGTCGCCGACGTCGCGCCGGTAGGCCGCGGCCAGCCGCTCCGCGCCGAGGTGGTCGGTCAGCACCCCGTCGATGCGGCGCAGCGCGTCGTAGCCGGTGGTGCCCGCGCACGGCCAGTCGGCGGGCAGCCGCTCGTCGCCGGTGAGGATCTTCTCCACCACCGTGTACGCGCCGCCGGTGGCCTCCGCGAGCCGCCGCAGGTAGCCGCGCGGGTCGGCCAGCCCGTCCGGGTGGTCGATCCGGAAGCCGTCCAGGACGCCCTCGCGGTGCAGCCGCAGCAGCACCGCGTGCGTCGCCTCGAACACCTCCGGGACTTCCATCCGCACCGCGATCAGCTCGTTGACGGTGAAGAACCGCCGGTAGTTGACCTGCTCGTCGGCGAGCCGCCACCAGGCGAGCCGGTACCACTGGCGGGCCAGCAGCTCCGGCAGCGGCAGCCGCGCGGTGCCGGGGCGCAGCGGGAACGCGTGCTCGTGGTAGCGCAGCACCTCGCCGTCCACGGTGAGCGCGCCGAGTTCCGCGCCCAGCCGGTCGCCGAGCAGCGGCAGCAGCAGCCGGCCGCGCTCCGGGGCGTCCACCGGGCCGGGCTGGGCCGTCCAGTCGATGTCGAACCAGGCGGCGAACGGGTCGTCCGGGCCGTTCGCCAGCACCTGCCACAGCGGGCGGTTCAGCTGCTCGGGCACCGGCAGCGCCATGTGGTTGGGCACCACGTCGGCGATCAGGCCGAGGCCGCGCTGGTGGCAGGCGGCGGCCAGCTCGCGCAGCGCCGGCTCGCCGCCCAGCTGCTCGGCGACCCGGCCGTGGTCGACGGTGTCGTAGCCGTGCGTGGAGCCCGGCACGGCCTCCAGCAGCGGCGACAGGTGCAGGTGCGAGACGCCGAGCGCCGCCAGGTACGGCACCGCCCGGCGGGCGTCGTGCAGGGTGAACTCCGGCTGCAGCTGGAGCCGGTAGGTGGCCGTCGGAGGGCGCGCGGCGGCTGGCGTCATAACCCGATCCCTACCCGGACCGTCGGAGGCCTACCGCGCACTGCCTCGAACGGGTGGTTCCCGGGCGGGGCCGTCCGGCCTACGCGGGGCGCTGGAGCACCATCAGCGAGCGGTCCAGCAGCCGCAGGGTGTCGCCGGCCTTGGCGCGCGGCCCGGTGCCGGGGGCGGGCAGGGCGGGCAGCGAGGTGTCGACGACGACCTGCCAGGCCTCGCCGTGGCCGGCCGGGACGGTGAAGTCGATCGGCTCGGCGTGGGCGTTGAACATCAGCAGGAACGAATCGTCGACGATCTTGCCGCCGCGCCGGTCGGGCTCGGAGATGGCGTTGCCGTTCAGGAAGACCGTCAGCGACTTCGCGTAGCTGGTCGACCAGTCCTGCTCGGTCATCTCCTCGCCGCCCGGGGTGAACCAGGCGATGTCGGTCAGGGCGTCGTGGGTGCCGGAGACCGGGCGGCCGTGGAAGAAGCGGCGGCGGCGGAAGACCGGGTGGTCGCGGCGCAGCCAGATCATGCCCTGGGTGAACTCCAGCAGCCGGGTGTCGGCCCGCTCGCCGCCCGGGTCCGGCCAGGCCAGCCAGGTCAGCTCGTTGTCCTGGCAGTAGGCGTTGTTGTTGCCGCGCTGGGTGCGGCCCAGCTCGTCGCCGTGCGAGAGCATCGGCACGCCCTGCGAGAGCATCAGGGTGGCGATGAAGTTGCGCTGCTGGCGGGCCCGCAGTTCGAGCACCCCGGGGTCGGTGGTGTCGCCCTCCGCGCCGCAGTTCCACGAGCGGTTGAAGGACTCGCCGTCCCGGTTGTCCTCCCGGTTGGCCTCGTTGTGCTTGTCGTTGTACGAGACCAGGTCGCGCAGCGTGAAACCGTCGTGGCAGGTGACGAAGTTGATCGAGGCGATCGGGCGGCGGCCGTCGTCCTGGTACAGGTCGGAGGAGCCGGTCAGCCGGGAGCCGAACTCGGCCAGCGTGGCGGGCTCGCCGCGCCAGAAGTCGCGGACGGTGTCCCGGTACAGGCCGTTCCACTCCGTCCACAGCGGCGGGAAGTTGCCGACCTGGTAGCCGCCCTCGCCGAGGTCCCACGGCTCGGCGATCAGCTTGGCCTGGGAGACCACCGGGTCCTGCTGCACCAGGTCGAAGAACGAGGACAGCCGGTCCACCTCGTGGAACTGCCGGGCCAGCGTCGCCGCCAGGTCGAAGCGGAAGCCGTCCACGTGCATCTCGGTGACCCAGTACCGCAGCGAATCCATGATCATCTGAAGGACGTGCGGCGAGCGCATCAGCAGCGAGTTGCCGGTGCCGGTGGTGTCCTCGTAGAACCGCTGGTCCTTCGCCAGCCGGTAGTACGAGGCGTTGTCCAGGCCGCGGAAGGACAGCGTCGGCCCGAGGTGGTTGCCCTCCGCGGTGTGGTTGTACACCACGTCGAGGATCACCTCGATGCCCGCCGCGTGCAGCGCCTTCACCATCGACTTGAACTCCTGCACCTGGTGCCCGCGGTCGCCCGTCGAGGAGTACGAGGAGTGCGGGGCGAAGTAGCCGATCGTGTTGTAGCCCCAGTAGTTGGACAGCCCCAGGTCGCGCAGCCGGTGGTCGCGGACGAACTGGTGCACCGGCATCAGCTCGATCGCGGTGACGCCCAGCTTTGCCAGGTGCTCGATCACCGCCGGGTGCGCCAGGCCCGCGTACGTGCCGCGGATCTCCTCCGGGATGCCCGGGTGCAGCTTCGTCAGGCCCTTCACGTGCGCCTCGTACACCACCGTGCGGTGGTAGTCGGTGCGCGGCGGCCGGTCGGTGCCCCAGTCGAAGTACGGGTTGATCACCACCGAGTGCATGGTGTGCGGCGCCGAGTCCAGGTCGTTGCGGCGCTCCGGCGCGCCGAAGTGGTAGCCGTACACCGACTCGTCCCAGTCGATGTGGCCGCCCATCGCCTTCGCGTACGGGTCCAGCAGCAGCTTCGAGGCGTTGTGCCGCAGCCCCAGCCCCGGCTGGAACGGGCCGTGCACCCGGAACCCGTAGCGCTGGCCCGGCTGGACGCCCGGCAGGTACGCGTGCCGGACGAACGCGTCGGTCTCGCGCAGCTCCACCGCCGTCTCCGTGCCGTCCTCGGCGAGCAGGCAGAGCTCGATCCGGTCCGCGCTCTCGGAGAACACCGCGAAGTTCGTGCCCGCGCCGTCATAGGTGGCGCCGAGCGGGTAGGGCTGCCCCGGCCAGACCTGCATGTGTCCTCGACTCCCCAGTGCCAGACGCCGATCGGCGCCCCGCGGGTTGGCCACCCGGCGGAGCGCCCGAGCAAGTGGTGCGGGCGTCGGCGGCGCGACGCCCGGCACACCGGAATCCTCCTCGCCGGACGTCCGAACTCCTCGCCCATCCGCGTCCATTCGCGCGTTGTTCGCCCGGACGGGTGTCCTGGCCGCCGGGCCGGACGGCCCGCCCCGGCCGGGCCGTGACGGACCGTCGACTGCCGCCCCGGGAGCTGTCAAGAGGGCTGTGTCACGGCCACCGGGGGCGATACCCTTGATCGTCCGGACCGCGCGACGAACCCCGGGCCCGTGCGGCCGGCGACCAGGGGCCGACATGGTGGAACGAGTCAGCGGACAGGCCGTCAGCCCCTGGGCGGCGGGCGAGAGGTGAGGTAGCGGATGGCGTTCCCCGCCGACGGCGACGGACACGACCCGCGGGCCGGCAGCAGCGAGGCCCCGACCCTGGTCGTCCGCACCGGCGCCGGACGCGGACCGCTGCCCCCGCAGGGCGGCCCCGCCGACGGCATGCCGCCCGGCTGGTCCCCCGGCCAGTGGGACGACGCCTACCGCCGGGTCCGGCTGGCCGGCCGCGCCTACGTCTGGCTCAACCTGGTCGAACAGCGGATGCGTGCCCTCGTCCACGAAGTGCTGCGCCCCGTCTACGCGCCCGCGCACGGCGAGGAGTGGGTCACCGCCGCCGCCGGACCGGCCGGCGAGGAGTGGGTGCACCGGGCCGCCGCCGTCCGCGAGGTCTCCCGCCGCAAGGGCTACCTGCTCGACCCCGTCGACGACGACCCGCTGGTCTTCCTCACCCTGCCGCAGCTGCGCGAACTGACCGTCCAGCACTGGCCGCTGTTCGAACCGCACCTGGTCGACCGCCGTGAGATCGAACTCGCCCTGGACGAGCTGGAGGTCGCCCGGCACGTCGTCTCCCGCAACCGGGCGCTCACCCGGACCGTCCTCGACCAGACCGAACGCGCCGCGGCCCGGCTGCTCGCGCTGCTCGACGGCGCGCACGGCGGCGTCCCCGCCGACGTGGTCGAGGAACTCGTCGCCGGCCGCTACGCCGACGTGGTCGCCGTCCACCCCGACCGGGTCCGCCTGCAGCGCGACCTGCCCGTCGAGGTCCTGCTCGACGGCGCCCGGCGGCTGGACGCCGTCGGCATCGGCCTCGGCATGCTCTGCCAGAACTACACCGGCAAGCGCCTGGTGCGTCTCGCCACCGACGGCTGCCGGGTGCGGCTGCTGTTCCTCAACCCCGCGAGCAGCGCCGTACGCCGACGCGAACGCGAACTCGGCCTCGGGCGCGGCGAGTTGGGGCGCTCGGTGGAGATGAACATCATGCACGTGCGGCGCGTCAGGGCCCGGCTGCGCGACCCCGGCAGCTTCGAGATCCGGGTCTTCGACGAACTGCCCCGGTTCACCGCCTACCTGGTCGAGGGCCAGCGCACCACCGGCGCCGGCGGCCGCCGCCGCTCCACCGACCTCGGCGTGATCCAGCCCTACCTGCGCAAGGCCCGCGGCATCGAATCGCCCGCCCTGGTGCTGCGCGGCGGCGCCGGACAGGAGGCCGGCGGCACCGAACCCGGACTGCTGGAGGTCTACCGGGAGGAGTTCGAGGACCTCTGGGGGGACTCCCGCGCGGTGTCCTGACCAGCACCGTCGCCCGTCGAAGCGCGGACGCGCCGTCGGCACTGTCACAGCGGCAGGCGATGATGGTCCGCGTCTTGGCAGTGCTGACGGAAGGACACACCCCATGACCTGGTGGAAGGGGCCACTGACCGGTTTCGACCTGGAGACCACCGGCACCGACCCGCAGGAGTCCCGGATCGTCACCGCCGCCGTGGTCGACACCCTCGGCGGCCGCGTCGAGGCGGCCACCAACTGGCTGATCGACCCCGGCGTCCCGATACCGGCCGAGGCCACCGCCATCCACGGCATCACCGACGCCGAGGCCCGCGCCCACGGCCGGCCCGCCGCCGAGGCCGTCGAGGAGATCGCCCGCGCCCTGCACCAGCGGCTCGCCGCCGGCCGGCCCGTGGTCGCCTTCAACGCGCCCTACGACCTGTCGCTGCTCGACGCCGAACTGCGCCGCCACGGCCGCCCCACCCTCGCCGAACGCCTCGGCGGCCCCGTCACCCCCGTGGTCGACGCGATGGTCGTCGACCGCGCCCTCGACAAGTACCGCAAGGGCTCCCGCACCCTCCAGCGGGTCTGCGAGGTCTACGGCGTCGAACTCCACGACGCCCACGAGGCCGGCAGCGACGCCCTCGCCGCCGTCCGGGTCGCCGTCGCCCTCGGCCACCGCTACCCCGACCAGGCCGGCGACCTCCCCCTCGACGAACTCCACCGCCGCCAGATCGACTGGTACCGCACCTGGGCCACCGACCTCCAGGCCTGGCTGCGCCGCAAGGACCCGGCCGCCACCGTCGACCCGCGCTGGCCGCTCAAGGCGGCCTCCTGAGGGCGGCGGCCGCCGATCAGCGGCAGGAGAGCAGGAACCGCTGCCGGGCCAGGTCGACTTCGAGAATCCGCACGGTCAGCCCGTCACCGACCCGGACGGCCAGGCCGGCCGACTCGGCGGCGGGCACCAGCCCCTGGAGGCCGTTCGGGCGGTCCTCGATCCGGACGAGCAGGCCGAACGGCAGCACCCTGGTGACCACGCCGTCGACCGACTCGCCGACGCGGGCGGACAGTTGGAGCAGCGGGTTGTCCTCCAGCGCCCTCGGCGAGAGGTGGAGCTCCTCCCGCACCAGGTCGGTGCCGAGCACGGCGGCGGTGATCTCCTGGCCCACACGGACGCGGTCCTCAACGGCTCCGCTCCACCGCCAGGACAGCTCCGGTCGGCGGATTCGCGCGGTGAACCCGCCGACGTCCACGAACACCACGGTGTCGGCGATCTCGACGACCGTGCCGGTGACGGCCTGACCGGGGCGCAGCGACTTCAGGAACGCCCAGGTCTCGTCGCACGGCGACCAGGTGGTCCGCCAGCGGGCCCGCAGCACGCCGTCCGGGTCGGGGAGCACGCCGCTGAGCAGCGGACGGCGCTCGTCGACCGTGGTCGGCAGCGCGCAGGCGGCCCGCGCGCCCGCCACCCGGGCGGCCAGTTCCGCGTGCTCGTCGTCGTGCACGGTCACGCTGCGGACGGTCCCCGACGCGTCCTCCCAGACGAACTCCCGGGTGTCGTCCTCGGGGAGCGACGCCAGCACGGACGCGACATCGGTGGACAGCGGCGGCCAGAGCGTCAGCATGGCGCGAGGCGCGAGGCCCGCACGCACCGTGTCGAGGGTGTCGGGTGTCAGGCGGTGCCAGCGGGAGAGGCCCTGGATCGGCGACTCCTCCAGGACGTCGGCCTGCCCCGTGGAGACCAGCCAGTGCACCCGCGCCCAGAACTCCTCGTCGGCGGGCCGCTGTTCGCCCGGCTCGTCCGACTCCTCCTCGTACGGCGACTCCGGCACCGGCTCCGGGAACAGGCCCAGCCGGCGGGCCTGCGCTGCGGCGCGCTCGCACGGCCGGTCGGTGCCGATGTACATGTACTGGTCGTAGCCGATGTGCACGAAGAACCCGTCCCCGGCCTCCAGCAGGCACCAGCCCTCGTCGCCGCGGAGCATCATCCGCACCAGTTCCAGCGCGGTCTCCAGCGGGACCTTCGCGCCGTCGTGGAAATCCCACAGGCTCGGGAACAGGTCCGTCAGGCGCATCCCGTCCTCGTCGGGTTCGAGCAGGAACGCCCCCGGGTCGCGGACGGACAGCCGGTCGACGCCGCACTCCTCGGCGAACGCGACCACCGCCTGCAGGTACGCCGCCTCGATCGGGCCGCGGTCGCTGTCGACGTCGTCGTCGGCGAGGTAGTGGCCGCGCTCGTCGCGGTGGGCGGGGTCGTACTTGGTGACGCGGTGCACGAAGGCGGGCACGGGGCTCCTGGAAGCCGAAGAGGCGTCCCGACGGGCCGTCGGGACGCCTCGGCGCGATGGCCGGTCAGGACTGGGGGAAGTCGAAAGTGTAGCCCTGCGCCACCAGCCACGGCAGCAGCTGCTTGAGCGCCGCGACGGTCTGGGTGCGGTCGCCGCCCCCGTCGTGCATCAGCACCACGCCGCCCGGGCGCAGGTTCTGCTGCACGGTGGTGACGATCGACTGCACGCCCGGGCGCGACCAGTCGCGCGGGTCGACCGACCAGCCGAGGGACTTCATGCCCTGGTCGGCGCCGATCTTCTCGTTCTCGGCGGTGAAGTCGCCGCCCGGCGCGCGCCACCAGGTGATCTTCGCGTCGCCACCGGCGGCGTTCACGATCTGCGCCTTGGCGTCGGCGATCTCCGCCACCTGCTGCTGGTGGGTCTGGGCGTGCATCGGCTGCGGGTGGTCGACGGTGTGGTCGCACAGGCGGTGGCCCTCGGCGAGGATCCGCTGGACGGCCGCCGGGTGGGCCTGCGCGTTGTCGCCGATCTCGCAGAACGTCGCCTTCGCGTCGTACTTCGCCAGCAGGTCCAGCACCTGGCCGGTGGCCGGTCCCGGGCCGTCGTCGAAGGTCAGCGCCACGGTCCTGCCGCCCGAGGCGGTGTGCGACAGCACGTGGGTGGCCGGGGCGTGGCTCTCGGCCGCGCCGGTCGGCTTCGCGGAGCCGCCGGGGGCGGGCGTGGACGGGGTGCCGCTCGGCGCGGACGGCGAAGGCGTCCGGCTCGCCGTGGTCGGGTCCTGGCTCGGCGTGGCGAGCGGGGACGAGGAGCCGCCGCTCGGCGCCGGCCGGGCCGCCGCCGAGGAGCTCCCGCCACCGCCCGGGGTCGCGCTCGTGCTCGTGCTCGCGCTCGGCGACGCCGCCGAGTGCTGCGCGGCCTCCCCGGCCGCGACGGGGGTGCCGTGCGCACCGCAGGCCGCCAGCAGGGCCGGGGCGAGCAGTGCGGAGGCACCGATGAGGAGAGAACGACGACGGGCGGATATGCGGGACTTCACCATGGAACGACTCCTGACGTCGTACCTGTCGCCTGCGCGGCGGGGCGTCTGATCGGATACGACGCCGGGTACGACCGAGGTGGTTCCGTCCGGGTGTGCGCTGCGCCACAGGGCGGGCACCGAACGGAAGCGGTCAGAACGCGAACCAGCGTACTGCCGCCGCTCCGTCACGCAGCGAGTCCACGCGGCGACGGAACTCGGCCCGGGCGGACGGGTTTCCGGGCGTCTGCTGGGCCACCCACGCGGCGCTCGCGGTCTCCCGCGCCCCGCGCAGCACCGCGAAGCCCGGCCACTCGCGGACGTCCCAGCCGTAGGCCGCGTTGAACGCCGCGACCTCCTCGGCCGGTACGCCGTAGCGGTCCTGACTGAGCGCCAGCACCACCAGGTCGTGCTCGCGCAGGTCGGAGGCCATGTATTCGAGGTCGAGCAGCACCGGACCGGCGGGGGCGATGTGCACGTTGCGCGGCAGGGCGTCGCCGTGGATCGGGCCGGAGGGGAGGAAAGGGGTCAATTCGGAAATAGCGGTGACAAAGCTCTCTTTCCGGTCACGGAGGAATGTCACGTCCGCCGGATCGATGTGACCCTCCGCAGTCGCCAGCCAACTGTCCACCGGCGCAAGGAGATCCCGCCGGCCGAGCGCCACCGGCGGGGCGGGCTCGGCGGGCAGCGCGTGCAGGGCGCGCAGCAGCGGGGCGAGGTCGGCGGGCCGGGCCGGGCGGACGGCGGGCTCCAGGCGGTGCCACAGCGTGACGGGGTGGTCCTGGGCCAGGTGCACGGCGGAGTCGGCGGGGCGGACCACCGGCACGCCCGCGTCGTCAAGCCAGCCGGCCAGGGCGAGTTCGCGGGCGGCGCGGTCGGCCGAGCCGGGAGTGCGGCCGACCTTGGCGACCAGGCCGAGCGCCGGCAGGTCGAAGACGGCGTTCTGGCCGAGCGCGATGAGCGCGGCCCCGACCGGGTCGATGCCGGTCGGGGCGCACGCCTGCTGGAGGAGGGCCCGGGCCCCCGTTTCGTCGAAAATCACCTGCTCATTGTCGGCGAGACGGGGCCGGGCCGGGCGGCGGGGTGAGAGGGCCGGGCCGGGCGGCGGGGTCAGCCCACCAGTTCGTGCTCGCCGCGGCCGCGGTGCGTGCCGGTGCCGGCCGGGGCGGCGGGCGCCTCCCCTTCGAGCCGCGGCAGCCAGCGCAGCCAGCGCGGCAGGTACCAGTTCCGGTCGCCGAGCAGCGACATCGCGGCGGGCAGCAGCACGGCGCGGATGATCGTGGCGTCGATCAGGACGGCGACCGCGAGGCCGATGCCCATCTGCTTCATCACCTGCATGGACAGCGTCCCGAAGACCGAGAACACGCCGACCATGATCACGGCGGCGCTGGTGACCACGCCGGCGGTGGTGCGGATGCCGTGGGCGACGGCCGCGCCGGTGGGCAGGCCCCGGTCGTGCGCCTCCTTGATCCGGGAGACCACGAACACGTGGTAGTCCATCGACAGGCCGAAGAGGATCACGAACAGGAACAGCGGTATCCAGCTCTCCACCGCGCCGACGCCGGCGGTGCCGACCAGCGAGGCGCCGACGCCGTGCTGGAAGACCAGCGTCAGCACGCCGTAGGCGGCGCCGACCGAGAGCAGGTTGAGCAGCACGGCGGTGACCGCGACGGACAGCGAGCGGAACGAGCAGAGCATCAGCAGGAAGGCGAAGGCGACCACGAAGCCGAAGACCGGGAGCATCGAGCCCGACATCTGCTTGTTGAAGTCGACCGAGCCGGCGGTGCTGCCGGTG
This sequence comes from Kitasatospora sp. NPDC004531, assembly GCF_053602195.1. Lineage (NCBI taxonomy): Bacteria > Bacillati > Actinomycetota > Actinomycetes > Kitasatosporales > Streptomycetaceae > Kitasatospora > Kitasatospora sp. NPDC004531. The sequence continues at coordinate 27,731 of NZ_JBSGDD010000032.1, forward strand.
ACCGGGGCCTCGGCGCCGGCGATCCTGCCGACCGTGGCGGGGACGACCTGCTCGCGCAGCACCTTCAGCGCCTCGGCGGAGACGGCGTCGTTGCCGGTGCCGTAGAGCGGGATGTCGACCGTGGCGACGTTCTGCTCGGCGTGCAGCGTCAGGCTGGTGGGGCCGTGCATCTTGCCGGTGGCGAGGGCCCGGGACTGGAGATCGGCGAGGGCCTGCGTCATCTCCGGGGAGGAGATGTCCTTCGCCCGGACGACCACGGTGGCGGGGGAGGGGGTGCCGGGGAAGGCCTCCTGGATCCGCTGCGAGGTGGCGACCAGGGCGTTGCCCTTGGGCAGCTGCTGCTGGAAGGTGAGGTTGGCGGTGTGCATCGTCAGCGTCGGCGAGGCGATCGCCAGCAGGGCGGCGGTGGCCAGGACGGCGGCGGCCAGCGGGTGGCGCAGCACCGGGGTGAGGATCCTGTTCCACACCCGGCTGCCCTCGGGGCCGCTGCGGCGCAGGCGGTGCAGGAACGGGATCCTGCCCTTCTCCACCCGGTCTCCCAGCATCGACAGCAGGGCGGGCAGCACCGTCAGCGAGCCGAGCACGGCGGTGATCACGACCAGGATGGTGGCGAAGGACATCGCCTTGAAGGTGGCGATGCCGGTGAGGAACATGCCGGCCATGGCGACCACCACGGTGATGCCGGAGACCAGCACGGCGCGGCCGCTGGTGGCGGCGGCGATCCGCAGCGCCGTCTCGGCGTCGTGCCCGGCGGCCCGCTCCTCGCGCTCGCGGCGCAGGTAGAACAGGCAGTAGTCGACGCCGACCGCGAGGCCGACCAGCAGCATCACCGAGGAGGCGTCGTTGCTGGTGTGCAGCAGGCCGGAGGAGAGCGCGACCAGGCCGGACGCGGCGACGAAGGCGGTGATCGCCAGCACCACCGGCAGGACCGCGGCCACCAGCGCGCCGAAGGCGATCAGCAGGATGCCCAGGGCGAGCGGCACCGCCGTCCACTCGGCGCGGGCGAAGTCGTCGCTGAACTGGTCGTTGAACCACTTGCCGGCGCTGGCCTCGCCGAACTCCTCGACCACCAGGTCGGGGTGCTGCTTCTGCACGGCGGCCACCGCGTCCGTCACCGCCGGGACGTTCTCGACGGCCTTCGTGCGGTCCTCCCCGGTGATCGTGAACTGGAGCAGCGCCGAGTGCTTGTCGGCGGAGACCGCGCCCGTCTCGTACGGGCTGTGCAGCTCCCCGACCTTGCCGGTGCCCTGCACGGCGGACGCGACCTGGTCGACGACGGCCTTGAAGGAGGCGTCGTCGGCCGTCAGCGTGCGGCTCTGCACCAGGACGGTCTCGCCGGCCGGCGACTTGAGCCCCGCGTCGTCCAGGATCTTGGCGGCCTGCGCGACCTGGCCCGGTATCGACTCGGAGTCGGTGATCTTCGTGGCGCCGTGCACGCCGCCGAGGTAGGCGGCGAGAACGACGAAGAGCAGCCAGCCGAAGACCGCGGTCTTTCTGTGACGGGCGCTCCAGGCGCCCATCGTGGCGGCGATTCCATGCTTCACGGTAGGTGTCCCCCAGGGGTTCGGGCGGGTGCGGGCCGCCCCGGTCGGCGTGCCCCCGGGCTGCTTCCGGCGGCACAACAGACGCTATGAGCTGCGGATCTGACGAACCATCCGGCTAGTCACCGACTTTTCCCTGGACCTGCCCCCAGGGAGGAGTAGGGGGTTATCCCCACCCCCGGGGTCGGGGTCTCCTCCTTGAGGGCAGCGGGGAGTCCACCCTGAGGGGGAGCGGTCTCCATCCCGAGCACGAGGTGGGAGGGGGTGCGGCCGGGCGACGATGGTGTCGGGGCAGGCTCCGTGGCCGCTCCCAGGGGGCACACACATAAACCACTTGCCGGGCGGCAAGCAAGGTCGCGTAGGATGCTCACTGATACTTACCTGCCGACCGGCTAGGCCCTGCCGAGGGCCCCTGAGCGCCGGGCCGGCCGTTGCCCGGTCCCGCCCCGCTGGTGGCGGTGTGCCATGCCCAGGAGGCATTTCGAGCATGTTCCACCGACTTGGACACTTCGTCGTCAAGCGGGCCTGGTGGGTGATCATCGGCTGGGTGGTCGCCTCCATGGCGCTGATCTCGCTCGCCCCGAAGATGAGCGCGTCGACCGACGAGTCAGAGTTCCTGCCGAAGAACTACGAGTCCATCCGGGCCTCGGTGGTCCAGCAGGACAAGTTCCCGGCCGAGTTCTCCCCGGCCGCCCTGCTGCTCTTCGAGCGCCAGGACGGCGGCAGGCTCACCGACGCCGACAAGGCCGACATGGCCAAGGTCGTCAAGGGCCTGACCGACAAGCACATACCCCTGGTCGAGCAGATCGTCCCCCCGATGGAGGGGAAGACCATCGCGCCCGACGGGCAGTACGCCATGGGCCTGGTCTCCCTCGACAAGACCAAGATGCAGACCGACGAGTACACCGACGCCGCCAAGGCGCTGCGTGAGGAGGGCCGGCAGCTCGCCGGCGGCACCGCGCTGAAGTACCAGGTCGGCGGCCAGGCCGCGATGGGCCTGGACCAGAAGGAGTCCTCCAGCGCGACCGACGCGATCACCATGTTCGCCACCGTCGTGCTGATCGTGGTCATCGTCGGCGTGATCTTCCGCGGCATCCTGGTCGGCTGGCTGCCGGTGCTGCTGTCGCTGTTCCCGATGATCGCCGCCACCGGCCTGATCGCCTTCGTCACCGACCTGTTCGACCTGAAGTCCTCGCCGATCGCCTCCGCGATCCAGATCGTCGTCATCCTCGGCGTCGGCACCGACTACTTCCTGTTCCTGATGTTCCGCTACCGCGAGCGGCTGCGCGCCGGCGACGACCGCAAGGCCGCCGTCGCCAACGGCGTCGGCCGGGTCGGCGAGGCGATCGCCTCCGCCGCCGGCGCGGTCACCGTCGCCTTCGCGGTGCTGCTGCTCTCCGAGCTCGGCATGTTCACCGCCCTCGGCCCGGCGCTGGCGATCTCGGTGATCGTCACCGCGCTGGCCTCGCTCACCCTGACCCCGGCGCTGCTCGCCGTCATCCCGGCCAAGGCCACCTTCTGGCCCGGCCGCAAGTGGATGGAGGAGCCGCAGGGCGCCCGCTTCCACAAGCTCGGCAAGGTCGTGGGCCGCCGCCCCGGCATCGTCGCGCTGGTCTCCGGCGGCCTGCTGGTCGTCCTGTCGCTGGCCGGCCTCGGCTACCAGGGCACCTTCGACATGGCGAAGAGCATGATGCCGAAGGACAAGGAGTCCATGGTCGTCATGGACGTCCTCAGCAAGGGCGGCTCCGAGGGCGCCGCCGACCCCACGCACGTCTTCGTCACCAGCACGAACGGCAAGCTCGACCCGGCCTCCCTGGACGGCTTCGGCGCCAAGCTGGCCAAGGTGCCCGGCGTCGCCAACGTGCCGGCCGAGCACAAGCTCAGCGAGGACGGCACCACCGCCGACCTCACCGTGATCCTCAAGGACTCCGCGGCCAGCAACGCCGCCATCGACGCGGTCACCGAGCTGCGCGCCGTCGCCCACGAGGCCGCGCCCGGCGGCACCGAGGCACTGGTCGGCGGCACCTCGTCCGTCTACAAGGACATCAACCTGGCGATGGCGCACGACTACAAGCTGGTCTTCCCGGTGGCGGGCGTGCTCATCCTGCTGATCCTGGGCCTCCAGCTGCGCAGCGTGGTCGCGCCCTGGTACCTGATGGCCTCGGTCGGCCTCGGCTTCGCGGCGACCCTGGGCGCCACCACGGTGGCCTTCCTCAAGCTGGGCTCCGAGCCCGGCCTGATGTTCATGCTGCCGATCTTCATCTACCTGTTCGTGGTGGCGATCGGCACCGACTACAACATCCTGATCATCGCCCGGCTCCGGGAGGAGGCCCGCGAGGGCCGCAGCCCGCGCGAGGCGGCCAAGGAGGCGGTCCGGCACGCCGGGCCCACCGTCGCCGCGGCCGGCTTCATCCTGGCGGCGTCCTTCGCGACCTTCATGCTGGCGGGCAACGTGCTGTTCGCCGAGCTGGGCTTCGCGCTGGCCATCGGCATCGTGCTGGCGGCCTTCGTGATGGCGATGTTCTTCACCCCGGCGATCACCGCGCTGCTCGGCAAGAAGGCCTGGTGGCCCGGCCACGGCGCGATGCCCGACCACGGCGACGAGCCCGCCCCGGCCCACGAGCCGCAGCCCGCCGGCCGGGTCTGAACGGTCACGCACCGGTAGCGGCCCGTCGCCGCACGTGAGGGGGCATGCGGTCCAACCGGACCGCATGCCCCCTCGGTGTCGCCCCGAAACGCGGTGTGACCAGCGGAACTTTTGCCGCCGTTGACGGGGGTGGCCGTGCTATTGTCGAAGCAGTTGCAGTATTGGTTCCCATGAACGTGTGTGTGCGCCTGCTGGTTCCAACCAACAGGCGCATTTGTTTTGTCCGGTGTTTAGTCTCCGGATGGGGATCGCGGCTACGTGGGGCGCACGAGGTGTGTGTCCCAATGCCCCAGTGAAAGTGGAGACGGTTATGGCTACCGGCACCGTGAAGTGGTTCAACAGCGAAAAGGGCTACGGCTTCATCGAGCAGGACGGCGGCGGCGCTGACGTCTTCGCTCACTACTCGAACATCCAGTCCCAGGGCTTCCGTGAGCTCATCGAGGGCCAGAAGGTCGAGTTCGACGTGACCCAGGGCCAGAAGGGCCCGCAGGCGGAGAACATCCGCACCATCTGAGTCCCGGCTGACGCCGACTCATTTGTGTCGCAGGCGAGGGCCCGTACCTCCACAGGTACGGGCCCTCGTCCATGCCGCCCGACGGCCGGGGCGGCCCTTCCCTCCCGACGGCCGACACCCCGCCGCCGCGCATCCGAGCGCGACGGCCGACGGCCTCAGGAAGAGGAACACGCATGCCCGAGCAGTCCCGTCCGCGCACCGGTCAGACCCGTGCCGGCCAGCCCCGTACCGAGCAGTCGGCTTCGCGCGGTGACCAGCCCCGCGCCCGCAAGCCGCGCACCGGCGCCGCCCGCGGCGGCGCTTCCCGGGCCGGCGCGCCTCGTGCCGGTGCGCCTCGTGCCGGTGCGCCTCGCGACGGTGCGCCTCGCGACGGCGGCGAGCAGGTCCGTACCGAGCGCCCGCGCCGGCCGCGTCGTGGCACCGCCGCGACGGCCGCGCCCGCCGAGGACTTCACGCCCGTCCAGGGCACCCCGTCCCGCCCGCCGGCGGCGAGCTTCGCCGAGCTGAACCTCCCGTCCGGGCTGATGAAGGAGCTCGGCGCGCAGGGCGTCACCGAGCCGTTCCCGATCCAGGCCGCCACGCTGCCCGACGCGCTGGCCGGACGCGACGTCCTCGGCCGCGGCCGGACCGGCTCCGGCAAGACCCTGGCGTTCGGCATTCCGCTGCTGGTGCGCACCGCCGGCAAGCGGGCCGCCGCCCGCCACCCGCTGGCCCTGGTGCTGGTGCCGACCCGCGAGCTCGCCCAGCAGGTCACCGAGGCCCTCGCCCCCTACGCCGGGGTGCTCGGCCTGCGGATCACCACCGTGGTCGGCGGCATGTCGATCACCCGCCAGTCCAACCAGGTCCGGCGCGGCACCGAGGTGCTGGTGGCCACCCCCGGTCGACTGGACGACCTGATCCAGCGCGGTGACGTCCGCCTGGACGACGTCGCCATCACCGTCCTCGACGAGGCCGACCAGATGGCCGACATGGGCTTCCTGCCGCAGGTCGTCAAGCTCCTGGAGCAGGTCGCCGAGGGCGGGCAGCGGATGCTGTTCTCCGCCACCCTGGACCGCAACGTGGACCGGCTGGTCAACCGCTTCCTCAGCGACCCCGTCACCCATTCGGTGGACCCGTCGGCCGGCGCCGTCACCACCATGGACCACCACCTGCTCCAGCTCGACCCCGCCGACAAGGCCGAGACCACCGCCCGGATCGCCGCCCGCGAGGGCCGGGTGATCATGTTCGTGCACACCAAGCACGGTGCGGACCGGCTCGCCAAGCAGCTGCGCGCCCACGGCGTGGTCGCCGCCGCGCTGCACGGCGGCAAGTCGCAGCCGCAGCGCAACCGGGTCCTCGACCAGTTCCGCGACGGCCAGGTCACCGCGCTGATCGCCACCAACGTCGCCGCGCGCGGCATCCACATCGACGGCCTCGACCTGGTCGTCAACGTGGACCCGCCGATCGACCACAAGGACTACCTGCACCGCGGCGGGCGCACCGCGCGGGCCGGCGAGTCCGGCACCGTGGTCACCCTGGTGCTGCCCGAGCAGCGCCGCGAGGTCAACCGCCTGATGAGCATCGCCGGCATCCGGCCCACCATCACCAAGGTCCGGCCCGAGGACGGCGAGCTCAAGCGCATCACCGGCGCGCGGACGCCGTCCGGGGTGGCCGTCATGCTGCCGGTTCCGGCGGCGGCGGTCGCCGTCGCCCCCGAGCAGCCGGAGGGCCGCGGCCGGGGCGGCAGGTCGGCGGACGGCGAGGGGCGGCGCCGCCCGGCGAAGCGGTCCGGCGGGCTGCCCAAGGACGTCGACATGAGCGGCAACCCGCGTCGGCCCCGGCCCAAGCAGCGCCCGGGCGGCGGGAGTTCGCAGATGGCGGCCGGGTTCATCGGCAAGGCGTCGGGGCGGGCGAAGCCGGGGTCCGGGTCGAAGAGCGGGTCGAACTACGGGACGGGGCGGCAGCGGCGCAAGGCCGACTGAGGTTCTTGGGGGGATGGGAGCGCACTGACAGGGCTGGGGGGAACTGCGCGACAAGCGCAGACCACGTCCGTGAGGTCGCGATCAGGTGCAGGTCATTGTCCTGCGTCGCGATCTTGCGGACGTGGTGCGTTCCCCCTCGCGCAGTTCCCCGCGCCCCTGTTGTCGCGCCCCATTTGGCGGAGGGTGGCGACCAGGGGGGCCAGTTCGGGGCGGGTCTCGGCGGTGGTGAGGGCTTCGGCGAGGGCGCGGTCGTTGGTGGGGCGGGCCCGGGCGAGGAGGGCGAGGCCGGCCGGGGTGACGTTGGTGTAGATGCCGCGCCGGTCGGTGGGGCAGAGGTAGCGGGCGAGCAGGCCGCGGTCCTCCAGGCGGGTGACCAGGCGGGTGGTGGCGCTCTGGCTGAGCACGACCGCGTCGGCGAGCTGGTTCATCCGGAAGTGGCCGCCGTCGTCGTCGTGCTGGGCACTCAGCACGTCCAGGACGGAGAACTCGCGGACGCTGAGCTCGTGTTCGGCCTGCAGGGCGCGTTCGATGTGGGCCTCGATCCGGCCGTGCAGGGCGGTCAGGGCGCACCAGCCGTGTGCCAGGGCGGGATCCGAGCGGGTCATCGTCCGCGCTCCTTTCGGGGGTCGTGTCACTTCGTACAAGCTTAGTCGACATGTGCAAATTCCCGCGCCTGCAACTATTGCGGGGCGACGAGGAGTGAGGAGGCGGTCCCGGTGGAGCGGCAGGCGCGGCTGGACGCGCAGGAGGCGGCGTTGGACGCCCTGGTGGCGGCGCTCGGCGTGGTGGTGGACGTCCCGTCGGACGAGCGGGTGGCGCGGCTGGACGCGCAGGCGCCGGGCTACGCGCAGTACCACCGGATCGGCCACAAGCGGCAGGCGGCGTACCGGCGGCTGACGGCGGAGCGGGAGGCCGCGCACCGGCTGTACCCGCTGGTGCTGGACGCGCTGCTGGCCGACGACGACCCGTCCTCGCCGCGCTGGCTGGCGCAGGTGCTGCTGACGGTGGGCGGGCGCCGGCGGCTGCAGGAGGAGCTGGTGGCGGCCGTGGCGGGCGGCGACCCGTTGCGGCAGGCGTGCGCGGTGGGCGCGTGGCGCTGGGCGGACGCCGTGGACGGGCCGCTCGCGGAGCGGTTCGTGGCGGCGCGTCGGGAGGCGGCGGCGGGCTGCACCGACGCGTGGGCGCGGGCCCGGCTGGCCGACTGAGCGTCAATCACCAGCACCGGGGTACCTCTTGCGCGCGACGTCGTGTTAGCTTCTTTGCCAACTCATGGTCTGCGTATGGCGTCGCCTTGCCCGCGCCCGTGCCGCAGGCCCTGGCAACGGGGAAGAGGTACGCCGACATGGCGGGGGAGTTCACGGTCGAGCCGGACGCACTGCGCCGGTTCGCCCGCACCAGCATGGAACGGGCCGAGAAGCTGCGGGCGATCCGCGCCGAACTCGGCGGACACCAACTGTCGCCGACCGCCTTCGGGAAGCTCCCGGAGTCCGACGAGACCGGCCGCGACTACGTGGAGCGCTCGGAGGCGGCGATCGAGAACGCCGGAGCGGCCGCCGACACCATGGACCGGATCGGCGAGTACGCCGACGGCATGGCCGGCGCGTACGAGCGGGTCGACGAGGGCGTCGGGCGGACCATGGAGGCGATCGCCGGAGGGCTGGGCTGATGAGCGGACCGATCTCCGGCGCGGTCGACGCCTACACGAAGATCAACGACTGGATGTCCCCGCTGGGCAGCGTGATCGACGAGATCATGCGTCCCATCGTGGAACCGCTCGCCGAGCCGCTGGAGTTCGTCACCGGCGACCCGGAGGGCCTGGAGGCCGCCGCCGAACTGTGGCGCAAGCAGGCCGACCAGCTGCGCGAGGTGATCGCCGACCAGCGGCGCGACCGGGCCGCGCTGGCCGGCGAGTGGCAGGGTGAGGCGTCCGAGGCGTTCCAGCGCGAACTCGCCGAGTACGAGCAGGCGTTGGAGGCCGAGGCGGAGGACATGGCGGGCACCGCCGAACTCCTCGACGAGGCCGCCGCCGAGGCCCGGATGGCGCAGGACCTGGTCGAGACGGTGATCCGTGAGCTGATCGAGTGGGCGATCATCACGCTCGCCGCGTCGCTCGCGTTCAGCGTGATCACCGCCGGCATCTCGCTGGCCGCCGAAGCCGCCGCGGCGGCCGCCGAGGGCGCCATCGCCAGCGCCCGAATAGCCAACCTGGTAAGGAAGTTGGCCAGCGCGCTGAAGAAGATCGCGGACGCCATGAAGGCCCTCAAGGCGGTCTCCAAGCGCCCGCACCTGAACCCCAAGAAGCCCTGGACCTGGAACCGGCCGATCGACGTCGAGGCGTACCTGGCCAAGACGGCGACCAAGGCGATCGGCAAGGCCGGCCTGCACGGCATCGGCCTCACCGGCAACCCGGCCGGCGAGGCGCTCCAGCAGATCACCCAGAGCGGCGCCGGAATCATCGCGGACGAGGCCGACGACCGGATCAGCGGAAACCCCGGTCCCAGCACCGGACTTCGGCAGAAGACCGGCATCGCCCAGCCGGCGAAGGAGCCCGAGATGAGTCCCGAGGAGCGCCGTCGGCGCTTCGAGGACGCCTTCGGGTAAGTCGGCCCACCACTGACAGGAGAACCCACGTGCTCGACCGGGACCGCCAGTTCGCCACGCCGTTCCTGACCGCCGGCGAGCGGCTGCTCGGCGCCGCGCCCGTCTCGCTGGCGCCGGGCATCCCGCGCCCGCCGGAGGAGTTGCTGGCGCCGCGCGAGCCGGGCGAGCTCGAACAGAAGCTGGCCAAGCCGTTCAGCCTGCTGCGGCGCGCCTACGCGGTGGTCAACCCGGTGTCGGCGGCGGTCGGCGCCGTCGAGGACCGGATGATGGACGTCGTGCCGGACTCCGCCTGGCACGGCAGGGGCATGGCCGGCGACTGGCACTCCACCGCCGGCCGCCTCGTCGTCCGCCTGCACGAGGACGGCGCGAACGGCAGCGCCCTGCTCGTCCTCACCGACCGCCGCCTGCTGCTGCTCGCCGACCGCGCCAAGCTCTGGCAGCTCACCGAACAGCACGCCCTCCAGTTCGAACTGCCCCGCCACGAGATCACCGCCGCCCAGCGCAACGCCAAGGGCGTCACCCAGCGCGGCCGCCTCGACCTCCACTTCCGCGACGGCTCCTGGGCGGGCCTGACCACCCCGCTGCCGTCGGCGGCGGACGAACTCGCGGTGGCGTTCCAGCAGTTCTGACACAGCTCACCGGGCTCGGCCCGGCCCGTCCCGCCCTCGGCGCCTTTGGCCGCCGGGGGCGCTGTCATTGCGCCCGGCGGCCGTCCGCCGCACCTCCGGCCAGCGATGCGGCACACCACGAGCCCAGTCGTCCAAGCACGGTGACGGACCGTCATTGCCGGCCACTGTCCAGTGGTATTTCGGCTGCACCCGCCTCTTTCCGCGTGGCGGCAGAGGTTGATCGGATGGGCCCGACCAGCGAGCGTGCTCGGTCGGTCGGCGTAAAGTCGTTGAACTGTATGCGAAATGAGTGGGCATCAAGTCAGCCCGGAGCTCGTTCCCATTCGTCTTCCGTGAAGCGGGTCCATGAAAGATGGGGAGGGATGGCTTGCTCGTTCACGATGTACAGGCCGCACCAAGGCACCGTCTGTGTACTTATTCTGATTGTCAGTCAAGTCGCTAGAAGGATTGCCTGAAAGGGCTGTGGGATGGGCTTCATAGCACCGCTTTGGGGTGATTTGCCTACCGAAAAGCCTGATTGATCCCCTATGTCTTTGCCTAGGCCTCTCGTGAGGCTTGGCGAAGAGCAGCCTCGAATATTTGAGAGGGACCCGTCGAATTAACTTCCGACGGGGCCCTCCTGCGGTCTTTACGGCAACGCCGACGGCGACGTCGGCGGACGGGTGCTGCACGCATGGCCGGCGGGGTTACCCCCGTCCGCAGGCCGGTGGTGAGGTCAGGCCGTGTGTACCGCGGGCGCGTCTGCCGCGAGGGCCGCCTCGTGGTGGCGGGTGAGGACCAGGCGGGTGAGTTCCGGGGCCGCGCCGAGGGGGGTTGCGAGGTGGTCGGCGGTGGCTGCTGCGGTGGCGATGCGGTCCGGGAGGAGGCCCGGGGCGAGGAGGTACGGGGCGACGGCGGTGGTGTGGACGGTGGGGGTGCGGCGGAGGGTGGTGAGGGCGTCCGTGACGGTGGGGGTGGTGGCGGAGGCGTAGGCGGTGGTGACGGCGGCCCAGCCTCGGGTGCGTTGCCAGGTGGCGGCGACGGCGCGGGTGGTGGCGTTGGCGGCCGGGTCGGAGGAGCCGGCGGCGGCCAGGACGATGCCGGTGCGGGCGCGGACCGCCGGGTCGGTGACGTCGAGGCCGGTCTCGGCGAGGCGGCGGTCGAGGGCGTCCAGGAGGAGCGGGGACGGGCCCAGGACGTCGGCGACGGGGATGGTGGAGCCCGCGGCGCGGAGGGCGGCCGGGATGTCGTGCTTGGCGTGGAAGGCGCGGTTGAGCAGGAGAGGAACCGCGATCGCGTCGGTGAGGCGGGGGGCGACCTGGGCGATGCGGGGGGCGCAGTGGTCCAGGTAGGCGGTGGTGACGGGGAGTTCGGGGCGGAGCTCGCGGATCGCGTCGGCGAGGGCCTCGACGGTGGCGGCGTGGCGGGGGTCGCGGGAGCCGTGGGCCAGCAGGAGGAGGGGTGCGGCGGCAGCCGGGTGCGAGCGGCGGGCGGGGGCGGGCGAGGTGCGCGGCTGCGGGAAGTCGCCTTCCGCCGCGCGCAGTTCCGCCCCCTCGCCTTCGGCTGGGAGGTACCCCCCGCGCCCCTGACGGGGCGCGGGGTCACGGCGCGTCAGGTCGCTGCGCTCGTGGCGCGGCGCGAGGCTACCGCCCTGCCCCCGGTCGCGTTGCTCGTGGCGGGGCGCAGCCGCCGGGGTGGGCGGCTGTTGGGGGGAGGGGCGGAGAGCCATCGGTGTCAGCGGGTGGTGACGAGGAGGCCGCGGCTGCGCAGGACGCGGCGTTCGAGGGGGGAGAAGAACAACAGGTCGATGGCGACGCCCACGGTGAGGATGAGGAGGATGCCGAGGAGGACGCCGGACATGTTGGTGAACTCGCGCTGGTTCTCCAGGTAGCGGCCGAGGCCGAGGCCAAGGTCGGGGGAGGAGGCGATGAGTTCGGCGGCCATCAGGGAGCGCCAGGAGAAGGCCCAGCCCTGCTTGAGGCCGGCCAGGTAGCCGGGGAGCGCGGCGGGGAGCAGGATGTGGCGGGCGCCGCGCAGGCCGGTCGCGCCGAGGGTCTGGCCGGCGCGGAGGAAGAGCGGCGGGACCTGGTCGACGCCGGCGATGAGGCCGTTGGCGATGGAGGGGACGGCGCCGAGCAGGATGACGGCGTACATGGCGGAGTTGTTGATGCCGAGCCAGATGACGGCGGCGGGCACCCAGGCGACCGACGGCAGCGACTGGAGGCCGGAGAGGACCGGTCCGAGCGCGGCGCGCACCGGCTTGACCTGGGCGACCAGCAGGCCGATCGGGGTGCCGATCACGACGGACATCAGGAAGCCGGACAGGCCGCGCCAGACGCTGGTCCAGATGATGGAGAACAGCGTTCCCTCGTACCAGAGTTCGGTGAGGGAGTGCCAGACGTTGGCGGGGCTGGGCAGCTTGTCGGGCGTGGTGAGCTCGAAGGTGTAGGCGAGCTGCCAGATGACGAGGACCAGGGCGACGCCGAGGACGGGCGGCAGGACGGAGCGGCGCAGCACCACGGGGAGCGGGGTGCGCTCGACGGAGACGGTTTCGAGCGCGTCCAGGCCGGCCTCGACGCCCGCGGAGTCGTCGGCGGCGGCGGCCGAGGTGGGGAGGGTTTCAGTTCTGGACATGGCGGCGGATCTCCCCACGCAGTTCTTCGGTGATCTCGACGGACAGATCCGCGACCCCGGCGGATTCGATGCGGCGCGGCTGCGGCAGGTCGATGCGCCACTCGCGGGCGATCCGGCCGGGCCGGGAGGAGAGCAGGACGACGCGCTGGGCGAGGCGGACGGCTTCGCGCACGTTGTGGGTGACGAACAGGACGGCGAGCTGCCGTTCGGCCCAGATGCGGGTGATCTCGTTGTGCAGGACGTCCCGGGTGATGGCGTCGAGGGCGGCGAACGGCTCGTCCATCAGCAGGACCTGGGAGCCCTGGGCGAGCGAGCGGGCGAGGGCGACGCGCTGGCGCATGCCGCCGGAGAGTTCGTGGACGCGCTTCTTGTAGGAGCCGCCGAGGCGGACCAGGTCGAGCAGGCGTTCGGCCTCGGTCTGCCGGTCGGCCTTGGCCACGCCGGCCAGGCGCAGCGCGAGTTCGATGTTCTTGCCGGCGGTGAGCCAGGGGAACAGCGCGTGGTCCTGGAACATCAGGGCGGGGCGTCCGCCGGGGACGTCGATGGTGCCGGAGGTGGGGCGGTCGAGGCCGGCGACCAGGTTGAGCAGGGTGGACTTGCCGCAGCCGGAGGCGCCGAGCAGGGTGACGAACTCGCCGGGGGCGACGGTCAGGCTGATGTCGTCGAGGACCGGTGCGGCGGTGCCGGGGCGGCCGAAGGTCTTGTGCACGTGCGAGAGGCGGACGGCGAAGTCGCCGTCCGGGTGGTCCGCGCCGGGGGCGTCGGGCGAGGTGGTCAGTGCCGTGGTCACGGGCACCTCCTGCGGGTGTGGTCCGGGCAGGGCAGGGAGCGGCGGTGAGTCGCCGGTGTCCGGGGTCCGCCCCGCGCCCGCCCGTGGTGTGGGCATCGAGCGGCGGGCGCGGGACGGAACCCGGGGCCTGAGCGGTTGGAAGAAAAGCCTTGGGGCGGGGCCTACTTGGCGCCGAGGCCGGCGTCGGCGACGGCGGGCTGCCCGGCTGCGGCGAGCACCTTGTTGAGCAGGGTCAGGTCGTAGATCCCGGCCAGGTTGGGCTTCTTGAGCAGGCCGGCGGTGACGGCGTGGTCGGCCTCGGACTGGAGGGTGTTCGCCAGCGGGTCGTCGATGAAGTCGATGTCCTGCCAGGCCGGGTCGAGGATCGCGGCGTCGAGCGCGTTGCCGGCGTCGGCCTTGATCTGCTCGTTGGCGGCGGCCTTCGCCTGGTCGGGGTTGGCCTTGATCCAGGCGTTGGTCTTCACCGAGCCGCGCAGGACGGCCTCGACCACGTCGGGGTGCTCGCTGAGGAACTTCTGCGACACGATGACGTTGGTGATGACGAACTTCCGGTCCGGCCAGACGTCCTTCTCGTTGAGCAGGACCTTCGCGCCGAGGGTGACCAGCTTGGAGGCGGTCGGCTCGGGCACCCACGCGCCGTCGATGGAGCCGGACTTGTAGGCGTCGGGGGTGACCTTGTTGTCGCTGCGGATCACCTTGACGTCGCCGTCGCCGCTGTTCGCGTCGACCTTCCAGCCCTTGCCGGCCAGGTAGTTGAGCAGCGCGACGTCCTGGGTGTTGCCGAGCTGCGGGGTGGCGATCTTCTTGCCCTTGAGGTCGTCCACCGAGGTGATCTTCGCGGGGTTGACCACCAGCTTGACGCCGCCGGAGGCCGAACCGCCCACGATCTTCAGGGACTTGCCGCCGGACTGGGTGTAGCCGTTGATCGCCGGGGAGGGGCCGATCCAGCCGATGTCGATGGAGCCGGCGTTCAGCGCCTCGATCTCGGCGGGGCCGGCGTTGAACACCTGCGTCTTGATCTTCGTGCCGCCGAGCTCCTGCTGGAGGATGCCCTGCTTGAGGCCGACCAGGGCGGTGCCGTGGGTGAGGTTGGCGAAGTAGCCGATCTTCACGGTGTCGGCGGAGAGCTTCGCGCCGGACGCGGCGGGCGCGGGGGCGGCGGTCTTGTCGTCGCTCTTGGAGCCGTACGAGCAGGCGGAGAGCAGCCCGGCGGCGGTGAGGACGGCGACGCCCGCGACGGCGGCGCGTCTGATCCGGCCGGCCGTGGGGCGGGTGGGGGTATGGGTGGGCAGGGTGCTGGGTGCCATGACGAGGTGTCCCGTTCGTGGAGTGAGGAAGGTGAAGGTGCCTGACGGAGGCCGGTCCGCCCGGCCGGTCCTGCTGTGGACAGGATCGGCGGGTCGGGCCCGGTGACAGGGGCTCTGTGCCCCTGTCAGCCCCCACATCGCGTCAGGCCGCCCTGGCCGCTGCCGAGGACGCCGCTGCCGATGCGGCCGCCTTCCTTGTCCATGCCCGAGAACGCCTCGCTGGGCATCAGACCCAGTCCTCCTCTGTGGAAGCGTCGATGGTGCTGACGACGGTGTCGAACGCCTCGCCCGCCATGCCGGCGGTGAGCGTGGTGCCGTCGGCCGGGTCGATCAGGATGAACGAGCCGGTGCGGCGGTTGTCGCGGTACGGGTCGAGGGCCAGCGGCTCGGCGGTGCGCAGCACCACGTGCCCGATGTCGTTGACGTTCAGCCCCTCGGCGCCGGGCCGCTGTTCGAGCGTGTCGATGTCGATCCGGTACGAGATCTCCTTGACGAGCGCGCGCACGGTGCGGGTGGTGTGCTTGAGCAGCACCTTCGCGCCGACGTGCAGCGGACGCTCGTTCAGGTGGCAGACCGTCGCCTCGATGTCCTTGCTGGGGACGGCGGTCGGGCCGGCCGCGAGCAGGTCGCCGCGGGAGATGTCGATGTCGTCGGCGAGCCGGACGGTCACCGACTGCGGCGCCCAGGCGACGTCGGTGGCCACGCCGAGCGCGTCGATCGCCGCGACGGTGCTGGTGTGGCCCGAGGGCAGCACCGTCACCGGGTCGCCGACCCGCAGCACGCCGGAGGCCAACTGCCCGGCGTAGCCCCGGTAGTCGTGGTGCTCCTCGGACTGCGGCCGGATCACGTACTGGACCGGGAACCGGGCCGGCTCGACGCTCGGGTCGGAGCCGACCGGGACGGTCTCCAGGTGCTCCAGCAGCGTCGGGCCGCCGTACCAGTCCATGTGCCCGGACGGCTCGACCACGTTGTCGCCGGCCAGCGCCGAGATCGGCACCGCGACGACGTCCTTCACACCGAGCGTGGCCGCGTAGGCGGTGAACTCCTCGGCGATGGCCGCGAACACCGGCTCCGCGTAGTCGACCAGGTCCATCTTGTTGACGGCCAGCACGACGTGCGGGACGCGCAGCAGCGCGGCGACGGCGGCGTGCCGGCGGGTCTGCTCGACCACGCCGTTGCGGGCGTCGACCAGCACCACGGCGAGTTCGGCGGTGGACGCGCCGGTCACCATGTTGCGGGTGTACTGCACGTGGCCGGGGGTGTCGGCGAGGATGAACCGGCGCCGGGCGGTGGCGAAGTAGCGGTACGCGACGTCGATGGTGATGCCCTGCTCGCGCTCGGCGCGCAGGCCGTCGGTGAGCAGCGCCAGGTCGGGCGCGTCCTGGCCGCGGCGGCGGGAGGCGTGCTCGACGGCCTCCAACTGGTCGGCCAGCACCGACTTGGAGTCGTGCAGCAGCCGGCCCACCAGGGTGGACTTGCCGTCGTCGACGCTGCCCGCGGTGGCGAAGCGCAGCAGCGAGGTGGCGCCCCGCTGTTCAGAGGGCTGGGCTGTGGTCATGCTTAGAAGTACCCCTCGCGCTTGCGGTCTTCCATGGCGGCCTCGGACAGCTTGTCGTCGGCCCGCGTCGCGCCGCGCTCGGTGAGGCGGCTGGCGGCGATCTCGGCGATCACGGCCTCGATGGTGTCGGCGTCGGAGTCGACGGCGCCGGTGCAGGACATGTCGCCGACGGTGCGGTAGCGCACCAGCCGGGTCTCGACGCCCTCGTGCTCCTTCGGGCCGCCCCACTCGCCGGCGGTCAGCCACATACCGTCGCGCCGGAACACCTCGCGATGGTGGGCGTAGTAGATCTCCGGCAGGGCGATGTTCTCGCGCTCGATGTACTGCCAGACGTCCAGCTCGGTCCAGTTGGACAGCGGGAACACCCGGACGTGCTCGCCGACCGCGTGCCGGCCGTTGTACAGCGACCACAGCTCGGGGCGCTGGCGGCGCGGGTCCCAGGCGCCGAACTCGTCGCGCAGCGAGAACACCCGCTCCTTGGCGCGGGCCTTCTCCTCGTCGCGCCGGCCGCCGCCGAACACCGCGTCGAACTTGTTCGACTCGATGGCGTCCAGCAGCGGGACGGTCTGCAGCGGGTTGCGGGTGCCGTCGGGGCGCTCGCGCAGCACGCCGCGGTCGATGAAGTCCTGGACGGAGGCGACGTGCAGCCGCAGGCCGTGCCGCGCCACCACCCGGTCGCGGTACTCGATGACCTCGGGGAAGTTGTGCCCGGTGTCCACGTGCAGCAGCGCGAACGGCACCGGCGCGGGCGCGAACGCCTTCAGCGCGAGGTGCAGCATCACGATGGAGTCCTTGCCGCCGGAGAACAGGATCACCGGCCGCTCGAACTCGCCCGCCACCTCGCGGAAGACGTGCACCGACTCCGCCTCCAGGGCGTCCAGGTGCGACAGCGCGTAGGGGTTGTCGGCGGGCCGGTCCAGGCGCTGGGTGATGACGGTCATGCCAAGCCCCTCTCGGTCAGGAAGGCGTGCAGTTCGCCGGCGGACTCGGCCACCGTCCGACCCTGCGTCTGCAGGCGCAACTCGGGCTTCTCCGGGGCCTCGTACGGGTCGTCGACGCCCGTCAGCCCGGAGATCTCGCCCGCCGCCTGCTTGGCGTACAGGCCCTTGACGTCCCGCTCCGAACACAGCTCGACCGGCGTGGCGACGTGGATCTCCAGGAACTCGGTGCCGTTCGCGGCGTGCCGCTCGCGCACCGCGGCGCGGGAGTCCGCGAACGGGGCGATCACCGGGGCGAGCACCTTGACGCCGTTGGCGGCGAGCTTCTCGGCGACGAAGCCGATCCGGGTGACGTTGGTGTGCCGGTCCTCGCGGGAGAACCCGAGGCCCTTGGAGAGGAACTCGCGGATCTCGTCACCGTCCAGCACCTCGACCCGGTGGCCCTCGGCGCGCAGCCGCTCGGCCAACGCGAACGCCAACGTGGTCTTTCCGGCGCTGGGCAGCCCGGTCAGCCACACGGTGGCGCCGCGCTCGCGGCCCGCTGCCGGGGTGTCGGCGGTGGTCACGGTGGTAACTCCTGACGGTCGGTGACGGTGGAACAACTGCGGGCGGCTCAGAGGTGGATGCCGCACTCGGTCTTGCCGGAGCCCGCCCAGCGGCCGGCCCGCCCCTCCTCACCCTCGCCGGGCTTGGCGGTGCAGGACAGCGGCGAGCAGCCGATCGAGGTGTAGCCCTCCCACAGCAGCGGGTTCAGCAGTACCCCGTTGGCCTGCACGTACGCGTCCACGTCCTGCTGCGTCCAGCGGGCTATCGGGGCGAGCTTCACCTTGCGGCGCTTGGCGTCCCAGGCCACCACCGGGGTGTTCGCCCGGGACGGCGACTCGTCGCGGCGCAGGCCCGTCGCCCAGGCGTCGTAGCCGCCCAGGCCCCGGTTCAGCGGCTCGACCTTGCGCAGCGCGCAGCACAGGTCCGGGTCGCGGTCGTGCAGCCGCGGCCCGTACTGGGCGTCCTGCTCGTCCACGGTGAGCTTCGGCGTCAGCGTGATCACGTTGACCGGCATGGTCGCGGCGACCGCGTCCCGGGTGCCGATGGTCTCCGCGAAGTGGTAGCCGGTGTCCAGGAACACCACGTCCACGCCGGGCAGCACGGTGGAGGCCAGGTGCGCGACCACCGCGTCCTCCATCGAGGAGGTGACGCAGAACCGCTTGCCGAAGGTGTCGGCCGCCCACCGCAGGATCTCCTGCGCGGACGCCTCCTCCAGCTCACGGCCCGCCTTCAGCGCGGCGGCCTCGTAGTCAGTCGCGGTGGTCATTTCCGGTCTCCCCGTCGGACGTCGACAACAGGCCGAGGAACTTCAGCTGGAAGCCCCGGCGGCAGGCCCGGCACTCCCACGCGCCGTGGCCGCTCTCGGACGGGCGCAGGTCCTCGTCCCCGCAGTACGGGCAGTAGAACGGCGCGGCTCGCTCACTCACGACAGCTGCTCCTCGCTCGCCCGCACCGCCCACTGCGCGAAGCGCTCGCCGTCCTGGCGGTCCGCCTGGTAGCGGACCAGCAGGCGCTCGACGTAGTCGGGCAGTTCGGCGCTGGTGACCTTCAGGCCGCGGATCTTGCGGCCGAACGCGGCGTTCTCGAAGCCGAGCGAGCCGCCCAGGTGCACCTGGAAGCCCTCGACCTGCTGCCCGTCCGCGTCGGTGACCAGCTGGCCCTTGAGGCCGATGTCGGCGGTCTGGATGCGGGCGCAGGCGTTCGGGCAGCCGTTGATGTTGATGCTCAGCGGCTCGTCGAACTCCGGCAGCCGGCGCTCCAGTTCCTCGATCAGGGTGCGGCCGCGGTCCTTGGTCTCGACGATCGCGAGCTTGCAGTACTCGATGCCGGTGCAGGCCAGCGTGCCGCGCCGGAACGCGGACGGGGTGACCCGCAGGTCGAGCGCCTCCAGGCCGGCCACCAGCGAGTCGACCCGGTCCTGCTCGACGTCCAGCACGATCAGCTTCTGCTCGACGGTGGTCGCCACCCGGTCCGAGCCGTGCTCGGCGGCCAGGTCGGCGATCTGCTGGAGCAGCTTGCCGTTCAGCCGGCCGACCTTCGGCGCGAAGCCGACGTAGAACCGGCCGTCGTTCTGCTGGTGCACGCCCACGTGGTCGCGCCAGCGGCCGGCCGGCTGCTCCGGGCCCGGACCGTCCGTCAACTCCCGCTTCAGGTACTCGTCCTGGAGGACCTGCCGGAACTTGGCCGGCCCCCAGTCGGCGACCAGGAACTTCAACCGGGCGCGGTTGCGCAGCCGCCGGTAGCCGTAGTCGCGGAAGATGCCGATCACGCCGGCCCACACGTCCGGGACGTCCTGGAGCGGCACCCAGGCGCCGAGCCGGACGCCCAGCTTCGGGTTGGTGGACAGGCCGCCGCCGACCCACAGGTCGAAGCCCGGGCCGTGCTCGGGGTGGACCACGCCGACGAACGCGATGTCGTTGATCTCGTGGACCACGTCCAGCAGCGGCGAGCCGGAGATCGCGGTCTTGAACTTGCGCGGCAGGTTGGAGTACTCGGGGTTGCCGATGTACCGGCGGTTGATCTCGTCGATGGCCCAGGTGCCGTCGATGATCTCGTCGGCGGCGATGCCCGCCACCGGCGAGCCGATCACCACGCGCGGGCAGTCGCCGCACGCCTCGGTGGTGGACAGGCCGACCGACTCCAGCTTCTCCCAGATCGCCGGGACGTCCTCGATCCGCACCCAGTGGTACTGGACGTTCTGCCGGTCCGTCACATCGGCGGTGCCGCGCGCGTACTGCTCGGACGCCTCGCCGACGGCGCGCAGCTGAGCGACGGTCAACTGACCGCCGTCGATGCGCACCCGCAGCATGAAGTACTCGTCCTCCAGCTCGTGCGGCTCCAGGATCGCGGTGCGGCCGCCGTCGATGCCCTGGCGGCGCTGGGTGTACAGGCCCCACCAGCGCATCCGGCCGCGCAGGTCCGCCGGGTCGATCGAGTGGAAGCCCGACTTGGAGTAGATCGTCTCAATGCGTGTCCGAACGTTGAGACCGTCGTCGTCCTTCTTGAACTGCTCGTTGGCGTTCAGCGGGGTGTAGTGCCCCATCGCCCACTGGCCCTCGCCGCGGTGGCGGGTCGCCTTGCGAGCGGCGGGGCGGGCGGCGGCGGCGCCGGCCTGAGGCTCGTCCGGCTCGGGAGTGCGGGCCATGGTGTCAGTCCTTTGAGCGGCGTGGCAGGTGCGGGGGTGCTGGCGGATCCCCGGGCGTGCCCCGCTCCCACCTGCGGATTTCAGCAGGCGGCGGGAGGGGTGACGCTGGGCCGGGGGGTGGTGCGCGCATCCGCGACGGCGGGGATGGGCGGGCAGGGCGCCGGTGGGATGGCGGCGT
Source organism: Kitasatospora sp. NPDC004531 (assembly GCF_053602195.1). Classification (NCBI taxonomy): domain Bacteria; kingdom Bacillati; phylum Actinomycetota; class Actinomycetes; order Kitasatosporales; family Streptomycetaceae; genus Kitasatospora; species Kitasatospora sp. NPDC004531. The sequence continues at coordinate 48,198 of NZ_JBSGDD010000032.1, forward strand.
GCGGGTGGGGCTCAGGTCACCGGACAGATGGCGCTGGACACGCGAAGGAGGTCGACGTGAAGTCGGCCAACTAGGGTGGTTCCGGCGCTCGGCATGGCAAGAGATTCGCACGGCCGGTCGCTCGCGGTCCACTGTCGTCCGAATCCTGGACGCTGGAGTTTCGCATCATGGGACGAAGGCCGGGGTGCGGCCGCTCCGCGCCCTGCGGCCCGTCGCATCCCGGCGGCGGCGCGCCGGAGCGCGAGCGGGGGCCGATACCGTAGGGGCGTGCAAGCAGCAGGCAGTACTCCGCATCCAACCGGGGGGCCCGGACCGACCGGCGACCGACCCTCCCGCCGCCGCGGCGGACGCCGCCGCGCCGCGAAGCGAACCACCTGGTACCGCACCCTGTGGGCGCTGGTGAAGGACACCACCAACACCTGCGTCGAGTACCGCGTCACCGGACTCGCCGCGGAAGCCGCGTTCTTCACCCTCCTGTCGATCCCGCCGCTGCTGCTCTGCCTGGCCGGCACCCTCGGCTACCTCGACGACATCCTCGGCGCCGGCACCATCGTGCGGCTGGAGGCGGACATCGTCTCAGCCGCTGGGACGGTGCTCTCACCGAGCTCCATCGACCAGATCGTCCAACCGCTGCTCACCAGCGTCTTCGACAACGCCCGGCCCGACCTGATCTCGCTCGGCTTCCTGCTCTCGCTGTGGTCCGGCTCGCGGGCGCTGTACATCTTCATCGACACCATCACCGTGATGTACGGCCTGGACGGCAAACGCGGCCTGGTCAAGACCCGGATGATGTCGCTCGGCCTCTACCTCGGCGCGCTGGTGATCGGCTCCCTGGTGCTGCCGCTGCTGGTGCTCGGGCCCGGACTGCTGATCAACAGCTTCCAGGCGTCGGCCGGCGTGATCAACTCGCTCTACTGGCCCGCCGCGATCCTGCTGCTGGTCCTCTCCCTCACCACCCTCTACCACGTCGCCGTACCCGTCAGCACGCCCTGGCGCGAGGACATTCCCGGCGCGCTGGTCGCCCTGTTGGTGCTGGTGGTGTGCAGCGTCGCGCTGCGGGTCTACCTGGTCAGCTCGGTCGAGGGGCCCTCGGTCTACGGCTCGCTCGCCGCGCCCGTCGCCGTGCTGCTGTGGATCTTCGTGGTGGCGCTCGCCGTCCTCATCGGCGCCGCGATGAACGCCGCCATAGACCGCCGCTGGCCCGCCGTCGAGACCGCCGACGCCCGCGCCGAGGTCGAGCGCCTCACCGAGGACGCCGCCGTCCAGCGCGGCCGCGAGGCCGCCGCCCGCCGGGCCGCCGAACGCGCCGAACGCACCCGCCAGTTCGGGCTCGCCGACGGCCACGACGAGGAGCTCTTCGACGAGGAGGACGGCGGCGACGCGCCCAGCGAATATCCCGAGCGCTGGGCCGGCTTCCTCCCCCACGACGACGTCCGCCGCCGCCTCGGCGGCACCCGCCGCCGGCCCGACTGAGGCAGCCGTCGGCAGTGCGGTGAGCCCCGCCCCGGAGCGCCCGGGGCGGGGCTCTTCTCTCTCATCTCATCGCAGGATCGCACCGCCGGTGGCGAGCAGCGCGTGCACCAGCGAACCCGCCAGCGCCGCCGCACCGGGCCCGCCGTTCGCCGGTGCCGCCCCGGTCCCGCGCTCCGCCGGACGGACGGTCAGCGTGCCGCCGCGGAAGCGGACGTGCACCGTGCCGTCCGGGCCCGGCACCGCGAGCACCGCGCAGCCCGGGTGGCGCAGCCACAGCTCCTCCGCCACGTCCGGGCACCCGCCGTGCAGCACGTCCGCCAGGTGCCGCACCCGCTCCGGCTCGTCGACCCCGGCCGCGAGGTGGCGGTCGACGCGGGCCGGGGCGTCGGCGGTGGCCGGCAGGTGGACCGTCACCTTCACTGCCACCGGGCGCCTCCCGTCAGCGGGCCGGGCAGCGGCAGCGGCGGCTCGGTGGGCGGGTAGGCCGGCTCGCCCAGGTTCAGCACCCGGTAGAGCAGCCGGCGGATCCTCGGCAGGAACTCGCCCGGCTCCGAGGAGATCCGGGCGCCGATCTCCGCGTACGCCTCCGGCCGGTAGGTCCGGTCCGCGTACGCGAGCTGGCCGGCCAGCGGGCGCGCCGGGTCCAGCGCCGGGGCGGTCAGCGCCAGCTGCATGCCCGGCGAGCGCGGATTGACGTCCCGGTGCGGGAACCGGGCGAGCAGGATCCGGGCCCGGGTGAGCGTCGCGTACAGCGTCACCGAGCCGTGGTCGCCGATCACGTAGTCCGCGGCGACCAGCAGCGGACGCCAGTCCTCCTCCGGCGTCACCAGCGCCACCGACCCGCCGGACACCCCGTCCACCCAGCGGCGCACCTGCCAGCGGCCGTGCCCCGCCGACACGTTGGGGTGCACCACCAGCGCGGTGCGGAACCGTCCGGCGGGCAGCTCGCGCACCAGCCTCGGCAGCAGCGCGTCCAGCCTGCCGAACACCGAGCTCGGGCCCCAGGTCGAGCAGAGCAGCACCAGCTGTTCGCCGTCCGCCAGCCCGAGCGCCGCCCGGTACTCCTCCCGTCTGGGCAGCGCCGCCGCGATCCGGTCGTGGTCGCCGTCGCCGACCACCTCCGAGACCGGCAGCACCTCCGGGCAGGTCCGCTCCAGTTCCGTCAGGTCGTCCCGGTGCGGCAGCGCGTACGCCGCCGCGACCGGCCGCCCCTCCCACAGCAGGTACTCCCGGCCCAGGCCGGCCACCTGCCGCTCGTGCTGCGCCGCACCGGTGCCGCCGCCCTGGTCCCGGACGCCGGTCACCGAACCCACCGGCGGCAGCGCGCGGGTCAGCCCCACGTGCCCGGCTCCGTGCGGCAGCCGCACCAGCGGGCCGCGCAACTGCTCGATCCCGCGCGAACCGGCCGCCAGGATCAGGTCGAACCCGGTCCGCACGGCCTCCTCCCACGGCACCACCGTGCCGCCGAGCCGCATCAGGAACGCGGCCACCCCGTCGTTGAACGCGTGCGGTGCGACGGTGAAGACCACCTGCACCCGCAGATCCGATCCCAGCAGCTCGCAGATCTCGCGCAGCCGCTGGCCGTACACCTCGGTGTGCACCACTGCCAGCACGCGCTTGCAGTCGGGCAGAGTCGCCCATGACACGAGGCATCCCCCCTTTGTCCTTCCCGGCCTCCCACCGGACGGGGGTGCCCCGTGCACCCCCGCGTCCCAGAGATGTCCGCGCGCGGTGGCGGGACGACTGGAGAACCCTTGCGGACGCTTGCGGAACCCTTGTGTCAACTTCCTTGCAGAGAGGGCCTGTTGGGCCTCTTCGGCGACGGGGCGGAAATTCGGTGGCGGGCGGGGTCGGAGGGTACTAACGTGGCCCGCGCCGATCGAGGGCGCCCCACGGCGGGGTGCGCGAGGCATGTCGCCGCAGAGCCGCAGCAGAGGAGGTGAGGACCGTGAGGCCTGTCCTTGCAGGTGTTGTTTCCCGCGTTCAGAAGTCCACCGAGTCCTGTACCCCCAGGTCTGCGGCCGGCCTCGATCCGGTGTCGCCCATACGCTGACACCGCCGTGGTGCGGCCGGGGCCACCCGTACCCCGAAGGGTTCACCCCGTTGTCTTCCACGACCACTGCTGCCCACCCGCTCTCCGGCCTCGGCTGGGACGAGGACCGGGCCGCCGCCTTCCACCCGCACGCCGAGGCGGGCCTGCTCGCCGGGCGGATCACCCGCATCGACCGCGGCCGCTGCGACGTCCTGCTCGTCGACGCCGAGACCGGCGAGCCGAGCACGCTGCGCGCCGACACCCGGCCGGTCACCACGGCCGACACCATCCACAACCCGTGCACGGGCGACTGGGTGGCCGTCGATCCGTCCGCCCGGCCGCTGCCCGCCGTCACCGCCGTACTGACCCGCAGCACCGCGATCGTCCGCAAGGGCGCCCACAAGCGCTCCGAAGGTCAGGTGCTGGCCGCCAACATCGACACCGTCCTGATCGCCGTCTCGCTCGCCGCGGATCCCGACCTGGGCAGGATCGAGCGCCTGCTCGCCCTGGCCTGGGAAAGCGGGGCCGAACCGCTGATCGTCCTCACCAAGTCCGACCTGGTGCACGACGGCGAATTCGTCCGGGCGGACGTCGAGGCGATCGCCCCCGGGGTCACCGTGCTGACGGTCAGCGCCGAGACCGGGGCCGGCATGGACGCCCTGCGCGCCCTCGCCACCGGCTCCTGCGCGCTCATCGGCCAGTCCGGCGCCGGCAAGTCCACCCTCACCAACGCGCTGGCCGGCACCCACGCCATGACGGTCCAGCAGGTCCGCAGCGTCGACGAGAAGGGCCGGCACACCACCACCACCCGCGAGCTCGTCCCGCTGCCCGGCGGCGGCTGCGTCATCGACACCCCCGGCCTGCGCGGCGTCGGCCTCTTCGGCGGCGAAGGCATCGACCTCGCCTTCGCCGACATCGACGAGATCTCCGCCGCCTGCCGCTACGACGACTGCTCCCACCGCACCGAGCCCGGCTGCGCCGTCCGCGCCGCCCTCACCGACGGCACCCTGCCCGAGCGCCGCTGGGAGTCCTACCTCAAGCTCCAGCGCGAGAACGCCTGGATCGCCTCCCGCACCGACGCCCGGCTCCGCGCCGAACGCGCCCGCCACCACAAATCCCGCACCAAGGCCGCCCGCACCGGCTACCGGCCCTGACCCCCTCCCGCGCCCCGGGCACGCCCGGGGCGCGGAGAGGTCGTACCAACGAAGCCGAGCTCCGGCTAGAACATCGGGGCCAGAAGCCAGATCCCGAGCCAGGAGCAGGTGCCCGGCTCGTTGGTGCGAGGCCCGCCCGGTATGGAGCCGGGGAGCGCCGAGGCAGTCCGGTGGTTCACGAACGAGGTGTGCGTGGCGCAGCATGCCTCGGACATGCGGCGCGCGAGGGTTTCGGGCAAGTTGCTCTGAGCTCCCTGTGCGTGGTCTGCCTACGCGGAACTGCGTAGTGGGGGCCAGAGTAATCACATGGTAGGGATGAGCGCGAATCAGCTCGTTTGAATCGCGGAGGTACCACTGACGGCGTGGCCTGCACGGCAGGGTGCTGGGATTTTTGACGTGGCCATCGCCTTCTTGTGCGAATGTCGAACTTACGCTCGATCCGGCTTGGGTGGGACCTTTGACCGGAGCAGCTTCCGGTACCGCGCCAAGGTTTCCTCGGTGGCCGCTCCATCGACCGCCTGGCCGGCGCTCTCGAAGAGGGCGGGGTGGCCCGGTAGTGCACGTTGCGCCTGATCCAGACCACTCAGGGCGTCCACCTTCTCGCGCGGCGCCCCGATGGAGTGGGCGATTCGGTGGGCCTCGGAATGCATGTCGAATGCCGACTCCGGTTTTCCCGAGAGGAGGAGAAGCCGTCCCATGACATTCAACGCGCTGGCCTGGTGCCGAACGGCGCCGGCCTGTCGAAAGGTGTGAATGGCGGAATCGGCGAGTGAAATCGCCTTGTCGCGTTCTTCGGGAAGATCCATAAGGCGGGCAAGATTCGTTCGGCAAATTGCCATGTCCATCGAGCCGATCAGCCCTTCGCCGCTTTTCTGCACGTACTCGAAGGCCTGCCGGGCGGCGGATTCGTCACCAATCTCGAGGTAGAGTCCGCCGATGTTGTTGGTGACGCGCAGGGCCATCGCCTCTTCGCCGGCCCGGCGGGCGAACGCCAACGCCTCGGACAGGCTGTCGATCGCGCCCCGGGCGTCCCCCAACTCGCTCTGTACCATGCCGAGGTTTCCGACGGCGCGGGCCACCGCCTCGGCGTCGCCGAGTTCGCGGAGGAGGCCGAGTGCCTCGCTCAGCCGCTGTCGAGCGCTGTGCAGATCGTCCTGATGCCAGTGCTGTTGGCCCAGTCGCCCCAGGGCCTCCGCAGCGCCACGGCGGTCTCCGGCGGCCTGGGCCAGACTCAGCGCGCGCTCCGCCGCCTGCTCGGCGGCAGGGTAGTGAGCCACCTGCAACTCGGCGGTGGCCAAGGCGAGTTGTGCATGCATCTCGTGAAGGACGGCACCCGCGTCGCGCCAGTACTCGGCGGCCGAGCGGTGAATTTCCATGGCCTCACGCCACATGTGCCGGGTTTCCACGTGTTCTCTGACGACATGGGTGAGGGCGGCGGCCGACTCGCGATCTCCGACGGCTTGCAGGTGTTTCTGAAGGCTGAGCAGCGTGTCGATCTCGGTGGACACCCAGCGATTCGGCTCGACCTCGTCGCCCGGTTCGGCGGATCCGGTGGGCGAGCGGCCTTCGTCGTGAACTCGGACGAGAGCGGCCAGGGGGATTCGGAAGCGCCCGGGGCGGATCTTCCGATCAGCCCAATCTGCCATCGACAGAAGGTAATTGGTGGAGCGGCGTAACGAATCCCGACGGTCCTGTTCGGTCTCCTCCTGCTGCACCCGCGCCACCGCGTACGAGCGCACGAGCGAGTGGTAGCTGAATCTCTCGGCGGAGTGCTCGGCCAGCAGGCTGGCGGACAGCAGGTCCTCGATCAGCCGTTCCGCGCGGTCGACCGGGCAGCCGATCAGCGCTGCGGCGGTGCGCAGCCCGAAGTCCGCGCCGGGGTGCAGGCTCAGTCTGCGGAAGGCCGTCCGGTGGTCGGCGGAGAGGTCCTGGTACGACATGGCCAGTGCGCCGCAGAGGCTGTCGGGGCCGTCGCCGAGTTCGGTCAGCAGGCCGTTGCGGGTGAGCCGGTCCGCGAGGTGGGCGAGGGTCCAGGAGGAGCGGAAGCGGAAGCGCCCGGCGGCGAGGTGGAGGGCCAGGGGGTGGTGGGCGCACAGGCGGGTGATCTCGGCGAGCCGGTTGGTGTCGGCGGTCCGGTCGGTGCCGGCCAGACGGACGAACATCTCGGCGGACGCGGCCGGGGCGAGGGCGTCGAGCGGGACAGTGACGACGGCGGGGAGGGCGGACATCCGGTGCCGACCGGTCACCAGGACGAACGAGCCGGGTCTGGACGGCAGCAGTGGCCCGATCTGGCCGGGGCCGGCGGCGTCGTCGAGGACCACCAGGGCATGTCGGTGGGTGAGCAACTCGCGGCACTGGCCGAGGAGTTCCTCGCGCTCCACCGGGATCCGCCCGGCCGGGACGCCGAACTGCCGCAGCAGTGCGGTGGCGGCGGCCTCGGGGCTGGGATCGTGCTGCGCACCCGAGTAGGTGCCGAGTCGCAGCATGTGGACGCCGTCCGGGAAGTGGCCCTGCAGGCGGTCGGCGGCGACGGTGGCGAGGGCGGTCTTTCCGCTGCCGGGCAGCCCGCTGACGGCGATCACCGGCCTGCCTGCTCCGCTGCCCCGGCCCTCCGTCCGGCCCGGCCACTCGCCTCGCGCGGCGGCCGTGATCAGCGCCAACTCGTCCTCGCGGCCGACTAGTTCGGGAACATCCAGCAGGCCGGTGGGGCGCTTCGGCGGCCCCGGGCGGGTGGCGGCTGGAGGCAAAGTGGTGGTGCGAGGGGTGGCGGCCGGGTGGGGGATGAGGGTGGTGACGTCGGCGCCGTTGAGGATGTGGTGGTTGAGGGTGTTGAGGCGTTCGCCGGGTCTGGTGCCGAGGTCGCGGTCGAGTAACTTGCGGATGCGGCGGTGGACGGCGAGGGCCTCGGCGATGCGACCGCTGCCGTAGAGGGCGGTCATCAAGTCGGCGGCGACGCGCTCGTTCCGCGGGTTCTCGGCGGCGAGTTCGGCCAGGGTGGGGACCAGGTCGGCGTACCGGCCGAGGCGTAACTCGATTTCGGAGCGGGTCAGTTGGACGGCGAGCCAGCGGTCGTGCATGAACTTGCGGGTCTGCTGGGCCCATTCGCCGGGCAGTCCGGCCAGTGGCTCGCCCTGCCAGATGTCGTCGGCGTCGTCGAGCAGGTCGAGGGCCTGCCGGTCCTCGCCCGCCTCGACCAGGGTGTTGGCCTCCCGGGCCAGCCGGCGGTAGGCATGCCAGTCGATCTGGTCGGGTTCGGCGCGCAGGGCGTAGGTGCCGGGGCGGGAGACGATCTCGACGAGTCGCTCGCCGGATTCGGTGTCGAGTTCGGCGGCGTCCCGCAGCGCGGTCCGCAGCCGGGAGACGTAGGACTGCAGGGTGCTGGGGGCGGTGACCGGGGGGTCGCCGTCCCAGAGGCGTTCGATCAGCGCGGAGGGGGAGACCGGGCGCTCCAGATCCATGGCCAGCGCGGCGAGCAGGATCCGGACCTTCCAGCCACTGATCGGCAACGGCCTTCCACAGACCGAGAGTTCCACCGAACCCAACAAGTGCAGATACACCCGGGTGCCTCCTGTCGCCGGTTCCTCGGACGCGCAGGAGGTGAGCATGGCACGGGTGGGGGCATGCTGCTATAGCACCTCCGAGTATCCGCTGCCAGTTTTCCCGCATTGTTTCGGCCGTTCTCACGCCCTTCTGGTACAAGCCGCGCCCCCCGCCCGGAGGGCAGGCACCGATCACCGGACGGGCCGCCCGGACGGCCGTCAGCTGCGCCGGGACTGCCGGGGACGCACGGGAGGCGGCGGCTCCCCGAGTCGCGGCCGCGGGTGTCGGCGTCCTTCGGCGGGCGGTCGGTCGTCCACGGCCGGGCCACGTGCTGACCGGCCGCTGTCGTCCCACCCCGGACGCGACCGTACCGATCGATCCAGTGGAGGAACGAGCACGTGGAAGGCCACCGCAACGCCATCTCCGGCCAGGCCAGGGTCGAGGGCGTCGCCCTCCAGGTGGGCGACGTCCAAGGGGGCGTACATGTTCATTCGCACGCTCCGGCGCTGCTTCCGGTACCGCAACAGCTTCCACCCGCCCCTGCGCACCTCCTCGGGCGCGAGGGGGAACTCGCGGCGCTCGACGGCGAGTTGAATGCGCCCCCGCCGCCGGGCGGGCGCTGCCTGGTGCTGATCGGACCGGCCGGGGTGGGGAAGAGCGCGCTGGCGGGGAGCTGGCTGCGGCGCCGCGCGGCGGAGTTCCCGGACGGGCTGTTCTACGCCGATCTGCGCAGCCACGCGCCCGGCGGCCCGACCGACCCGGTCGAGGTGCTCGGCGCGTTCCTGCGGGCGCTGGGCCTCGCCCGGGCGCCCGCCGAACTGCACGAGGCGGCCGCCCTGTGGCGGTCCGCCGCGGCGAACCGGCGGATCGGCGTCCTGCTGGACAGCGCCGCCACCGCCGCCCAGGTCCGGGCCCTGCTGCCCGGCGCCGAGCACTCCGTCACGGTGGTCACCAGCCGCACCCGGCTCGACGGCCTGGCGATGGACGGCGCCGGGTTCCTGCCGGTCGGCCTGATCGACCGGGAAGCCGCCACCGGCCTGCTGGCGCAACGGATCGGCGCGGCCCGGGTCGCCGCCGAACTGCCCGCCGTCGAACAGGTGGTGAGCCGCTGCGCCGGCCTGCCGCTGGCGATCTGCGTGGCCGGCGCGCGGATGGCGTCCCGCCCCCGCCAGCCGCTCGCGGCGACCGCCGAGGCGCTGCGCCGGGAGGCCGATCGGCTGGCGGCGCTGCGGTTGGACGGCGAGAGCGCGGTGCGCGGCGCGCTGGACGCCTCGTACCGGGTGCTGGATCCGGCGGCGGGCCGGCTGTACCGGCTGCTCGGGCAGCTCCCGCTGACGGAGTTCACGCCGGAGTCGGCCGGCGCCGCCGCCGAACTCCCGCTGGCGGACGCCGACGCCACGCTCGACCTGCTCGCCGGGACGCACCTGCTGGAGGAGCGGGGCGAGGGCCGCTACCGGTTCCACGACCTGGTCCGGCTGCACGCCAGGGAGACCGGGCAGGCCGAGGATTCGCCCGAGCAGTGCGAGGCCGCCGTGCGCCGGGTCGGCGAGCACTATCTGGCGGCGGCCACCGCGGCCGAGGCGCTGATCATGCCCAGCCACCGTCGGATGGCCCGGGACTACCGTCAACCTCCGCTGCACGTCCCGGAGTTCACCGAGGAGGCGGCGGCGCTCGGCTGGTTCGACCGGGAACGCGACCAGCTGATGGCCGTGCTCAGGGACGCGACCGGAAATCGCCGCCACACGCTGACCTGGCAGCTGGCGGACGCGATGCAGCCGATGTTCGTCCGCCTGCGGCCGCACGCGATGCAACTGGAGACCAACACCCTGGGGCTGGCCGCCGCCCGCGAGGTCGGGGACCGCGACGCCGAGCAGCGGATGCTCACCTCCCTCGGGCAGGGGCGGCGCAACGCCGGCCGGATCGAGGAGTCCGCCGACTGGTTCGCGCAGGCGCTCGCGGTGGCCGAGGCGCTCGGCGACCGGAAGGGCAAGGGGCAGGCCCTGATCGGGCTCGGGCACGCGCACCGCGACCTCGGCGAGCTCGATGCCGCGCGCGCCCGCTTCGAGCAGGCGCTGGCGCACTGGGAGGCGATCGGCTACCGGCGGGGCGTCGGCCTGCTCCGGGTCGCGCTCGGCGAGGTCGCCACGGATGCCGCGGACGAGGCCGAGGCGGTGCGTCAACTGTCGTCGGCCGTCGAGGACTTCGCCGCCGTCGGCGACCAGTACGAGGTGTACCGGGCGCGGGCGATCCGGGGCCGGGCGTACCTGGTGTTCGGGCGGTACGGGCAGGCCGGGGCCGAACTGGAGGCCGCCCGGGCGGGGTTCGTCGCGGCGGGCGCACCGCACTGGCAGGCCCGCAGCATCGAGTGGCTCGGCGAACTCGCGCTGGCGCAGGGCGAGTTGGACGTCGCCGGGGAGCGGTTCGCGGCCTCCCACGAGCTCTACCGCAGCCTCGCCGCCCCCGACACCGCCCGGCTCGCCCGGCGGATCGAGCAACTGCCGCCGGGGTGACGTGCCGTCAGAACAGGCCCTCGCCGCTCTCGTGGGCGAGCAGCCAGCGCTTGGCGTCGATGCCGGCCGCGAAGCCGGTGAGGCTGCCGTTGGCGCCCATGACGCGGTGGCAGGGGCGGATGATCAGCAGGGGGTTGGCTCCGACGGCGCCGCCGACGGCGCGCACGGCGCGCGGGGACTGGCCTGCGGCGTCGGCGAGTTGGCCGTAGGTGACGGTGGCGCCGTAGGGGATGTCGTCGAGGGTCTCCCAGATCCGGCGGCGGAAGTCGGTGCCGACCGGGGCGAGCGGCAGGTCGAACGTGGTGCGCTCGCCGGCGAAGTACGCGGTGAGCTGGTCGACGGCGGGGGCCAGCGCGTCCGGGTCGGGCCGCCAGTCGACGGCGGGCTCGGTGAGCGCGTACTTCTGGTTCGGCGCGGTGACGGCGGTGAGCGCGAAGCCGTGCTCCTCGTCGAGGGTGCCGCTGAGCAGCAGGGTGCCGAGCGGGCTGTCCATGGTGGTGAAGACGGTGGTCATGCCAGGTCCTTGCGGGTGCGGGTGCGGGTGCGGAGGGCGGTGTGGTGGGCCGCGGCGGCCGACCACAGGTGGTGCAGGGCGTAGGAGCGCCAGGGCGCCCAGGCGGCGGAGCGGTCGGCGGCGGCGCGCGGCTCGCCCGTCTCGCCGAGGGCGCGCAGGCCGTCGCGGACGCCGATGTCGGTGGGGAGGAAGACGTCGGGGTCGGCGAGGGCGCGCATCCGCAGGTAGCCGACCGTCCACGGGCCGATGCCGGGCAGCGCGAGCAGTTCCGCGGCGGCCTGCTCGCGGTCCACGCCCGGATCGAGCCGGACGGCGCCCTCGGCGAGGGCGGCGCACAGGCCGAGCAGCGCGCGGCGGCGGGACTGCGGCATCGCCAGCTGCCCGGGGTCGGCGGCCGCGAGCGCGGCGGCGGTCGGGAACAGCAGGCGCAGGCCCCCGTCGGCGGCGGGCAGCGGCGCGCCGTAGGTCTCGGCGAGCCGGCCGGCCAGGGTGCGGGCGGCGGCGACGCTGATCTGCTGGCCGAGCACGGCGCGGACGGCGAGCTCGTGCGGATCGACGTGGCCGGGGGAGCGCAGCCCGGGGCGGGCGGCGGCGAGCGGGGCGAGCAGCGGGTCGGCGGCGAGCCGGCCGTCGACCGCGTCCGGGTCGGCGTCCAGGTCGAACAGGGCGCGCAGCCGGTGCACGGCCGTGGTGAGGTCGCGCAGGTCGCTGAGGGTGAGGCGGCAGTCCAGCCAGCCGCGCGCCGGGTGGTCGCCCAGGGCGAGGCCGTCGACCTCGGCGATGCCGTGCCCGTACGGCAGGGCCAGGGTGCGCCGGTAGGTGCGGGTGCCGGGGCGCGGCCCGGGGACGACCTCCTCGACGCCCGGGACGGCCCGCAGCGCGAGGAAGTCCAGCAGGTGCCCGGTGTCGATGGCGCCCCGGTACGCGAGCCGCAGGCCGAGCGCGCCGGCCGCGACGGGGGAGCGGCGGTGGCCGCCGCGTTCGGTGCGCAGCGTGCTGGGGGTGCGGTCGTAGACCTCGCGGATGGTGTCGTTGAACTGCCGCACCGACGCGAAGCCGGCGGCGAACGCCACGTCGGTGACCGGGAGTTCGGTGGTCTGCAGGAGCAGCCGGGCGGTCTGGGCGCGCTGCGCGCGGGCCAGTGCGAGCGGGCCGGCGCCGAGCTCGGCGGTCAGCTGGCGCTGGAGCTGGCGGGCGCTGTAGCCGAGCCGGCCGGCGAGCCCGGCGACGCCCTCGCGGTCCACCACGCCGTCGCCGATCAGCCGGACGGCCCGGCCGACCAGGTCGGCGCGGTGGTTCCACTCGGGCGAGCCGGGCACCGAGTCGGGCCGGCAGCGCCGGCAGGCCCGGAAGCCGGCCCCCTGGGCGGCGGCCGCCGTCGGGTAGAACGAGCAGTTGGTGCGTTTCGGGGTGGTGGCCGGGCAGCTCGGACGGCAGTAGATGCCGGTGGTGCGGACAGCCGTGAAGAACACCCCGTCGAAGCGGGCGTCCCGGCTGTGCACGGCTCGGTACCTGGTCTCGTCGTCGATCACGCCTTCCAGTCTGCGGCATCGCCGAGGGGCCGACTGGCGGGAATCGGACATGGACGTGGGGGCCGGCGGTGGGCCGGGGCGGGGCCCGGTGGTCGGCCGGCCGGCGGTGTCAGCGGGTCGGGTCGGAGCCGGTGAGGGCGTGGGCGAGGCGGTCGAGGCCGGGGAGGGCGTGCATGACGGCGGCCCGGTCGGCGGGGGTGAGGCCGGCGAGGGCGGCGGCGAGGCGGCGTTCGTGGGCGCTCTGCCAGTCGCGGAGTTGCTGGTGGCCGGCCTCGGTGAGGGCGATCCGGGCGGTGCGGCGGTCGCCCGGGTCGGGTTGGCGGTCCACCAGCCCGGCGTCGAGCAGCTTGGAGATCAGGCCGCTGACGGTGTTGGGCGCGAGCCGCTGCCGGGCGGCGAGTTCGCCGACCCGCATGGGGGCGACGGCGAGCGTCTGGAGCAGCTCGACCTGGGCCATCGGCAGTGCTTCCCAGGGGAATTCGGAGCGGATCGAGCTGCGCAGGGCGCGGCGCAGCCGGGTGATGACGTCGGTGAGCTGCTGGGCCCCGGCGAGTGCGTCGGTGTCCGGTGCGTGGTGGCCGGGCGCGGGCTGGGGCTGCGAAGACATGGCGGACAGCGTAGCGCCAGGCGGTGTCGGCGACGCCCGGGCCCGGGCGTTGACCAGCGGCGATGGTTGTCGGCCGCAACCAGATGCGGCGGCTGCGGAAATACTCCTTGAGCGAATATGTCGGTGGCAGATATATTCGCTCACATGGCCGAATCCGCCGTCGCCCCCCGGCTGCTCGACACCCTGCGGCGCGCCGAGCGCCCGCGTCCGCGCGCCGTCGCCCGCTGGCCGCACGCGCACTGGCTGGCCGTCGGCACCGTCTGCGTGGGCGCGTTCCTCGGGCAGCTCACCGCGAGCGTCACCGCGCTGGTCTTCCCCGCGCTGGAACGCCGCTTCGACGCGGGCCTCGCCGCCGTCGAGTGGGTCTCGCTGTCGTACCTGCTGGTGCTGGTCGCGCTGCTGGCCCCGATCGGGCGGCTCTCCGACCTGGTCGGCCGGAAAACCATGTACCTGGGTGGTTTCGCGGTGTTCGCGGCCGCCTCGCTCGGCGCCGGACTGTCCGGCAGCCTCGCCGCGCTGGTCGCCTGCCGCGCCGTGCAGGCGGTCGGCGGCGCGATGATGCAGGCCAACAGCGTGGCCCTGGTCGCCCGGGGAGTACCCGAACGGGTGATGCGCACCGCGCTCGGCGTGCAGGCCGCCGCCCAGGCCCTCGGCCTCGCCCTCGGGCCCACCCTCGGCGGACTGCTGGTCACCCACGCCTCCTGGCGCTGGGCGTTCTGGGTCAACGTCCCGATCGGCGCGGTCGGCATCCTGGCGGGCTGGTTCCTGCTGCCGCGCACCTTCCCCGACGGCCGCCGCCCGGCCCGCCCCCGCGAGCCCGGACGCTTCGACCTGGCCGGACTGCTGCTGCTCGCCACCGCGTCCACCGCGCTGCTGCTGGCGCTGTCCGCCGCCTCCGGACTGCCGCTCCCCGGCTGGGCGGTGGCCGCGCTGGCCCTGCTGGCGGCCGTCGCGGCGGCCGCACTGGTCCGGCAGGAGCGGCGCGCGGACCGCCCCCTCGTCCCGCCCGGCCTGATGAACACCCCCGGCATCCGGTCCGGGCTGGTGGTGGCGCTGATCGGCTACCTGCTGCTGTTCTGCCCGCTGGTCCTGGAACCCGTGCTGCTGACCGGGCGCGGGGCGTCCGCCGCCACCGCCGGCCTGGTGATCACCGCGCTGCCCGCGGCGTTCGCACTGGCCGCGACGGCCGGCGGCGCGATGCTGCCGCGCGGCTGGGACGACGCGAAGCGCTGCCGGGCCGGCGCGCTGCTCGCCGCGGCCGGGCTGGCGGCGCTCGCCGCGACCACCTCCGCTGCGGCGGTCGGCCCGCTGCTGGTGGCCGGCTACGGACTCGGGCTGCTGCTGCCCGCCAACAACGCCCTGGTGATGCGCGCCATACCCGCCCCGAGCTCGGCCGTCGGCGGCGGCCTGGTGAACATGGTCCGCAGCCTCGGCACCGCCCTCGGCACCGCCCTCCCGGCCCTCGCCGTCCACCTCGCCGACCCGGCCCCCGGCGGCCGCACGGTCCTGCTCCTGCTCGCCGCCCTCGCCGCGCTCGCGGCACGCCTCACCTCCTGCTGAGAGCCGTCGGGCAGCGGGAGGAAGGAGACGGAGGAGACTCGCTGTCCCGGTGGCTCGTCTCGCGGGTCGCTGCGCGGTCGGGTGGTGACGGCGGCGGGGGAGGTGGTGGGGGACCGGCGGTGGCTCGCCGTCCTGGCGGCTCGTCTCGCGGGTCGCTGCGCGGTCGGGTGGTGACGGCGGCGGGGGAGGTGGTGGGGGATCGGCGGTCGCCGGCCGTTCCGGCTGCCCACCTCGCAGCTTGCTGAGCAGGCGGGAGGAGACGGCGATGGGGGAGGTGGCGGCTCGCCGCCTTCGCGCAGAGCCGCTGATGGCTGGCGGAGTCGGGAGCTGCGACGGAGAAGTGACGAGCGGCTGGAGAGTGCTGCTGCTGGCCGCTCACGGTCACTGACCTGTCGGCCGTGTGAGAGACGGACGGCACCGGCGGGTCGGGCGGCGGCCGGGCGGTCCTGCTGCTCGCCGTCCCGGCAGCTCGCTGAGCGGTCGGGTGGAGACGTCGATGGGGGCTGACGGTCGCCCGCCGGCCCAGCCCCGCCGCGGCCGAGCGGTTCTGCTGCTGAGCCGGGAGAAGCGACGGGCGGCCGGACGGTGCTGTTGCTCGTCGTTCCGGCCCGCGGCTCACTTCTGGGCAGCGGTGCTCGCTGCGCGCGGTGGGCGGGAACGCCCGAGGGGCGCCGCCCGGGTGGTTCCGGGTGGCGCCCCTCGGGGGTGGGAGGTCACGGTGTCGGCTGTGCGCCGCGTTCCGTGAGCATGCCCGTGATCAGGTCGATCTCGGCCTTCTGGCCGTTGACCATGGTCTGCGCGAGCCGCTTCTCCACGTCGTTCTTCGCCGCGTCCACGTACGCCTGGGCCATGTCCACGCCGCCCTTGTGGTGGGCGAGCATCAACTGGAGGTAGAAGACCTCCGCGTCGCGGCCGTTGAGCGTGCGGAGCTTCTCCAGGTCGGTGTTGGTCGCCATGCCGGGCATCAGCGAACCGTCGTGGGCCTGGTAGGTGTGGCCCATCCAGGCCATCGGCTTGCCCGGGCCGGCCTGGGTCAGGCCCCACTGGTCGAGGAAGCCCATCAGCATGCCGCGCTGGTTGGCCTGGGTGTTGATGATGTCGAACGCCAGGGTGCGGACCGGCTGGTCCTGGGTGCGGTCGCGGACGATGAACGACATGTCGATCGCCTGCTGGTGGTGGGCGGCCATGTCGCGCGCGAACCCGGCCTCCGCCGAGTCGGTGCCCGGCGCGGACGCGGAACTTCCGGACGCGGGCGTGCCGCTGGACACCAGGGCGGGCACCCCGAGGCCGAGCGCGACCACCGCCGCCAGCGCGGCCGGCCACCACAGGGTGCGGCGGCGCGGCCGGACGGCCTCCGGCTGCTCCCGGTCGCCGGTCACATCGTGCCCGAGCTGCAGGACGCGCCCGGCTCCTGGGTCTGCGGACCCTGGACGTACTTGGTGAAGAAGGTGTCGATCCGCGGGTCCTGCGCGTTGTCGACGGTCAGCTGGGTGCCCCAGGCGGTGAGCGTGATGGTGCCCTGCTCGTCCGGGTACGGGCTCATCAGGCTGTACGGGGTGGCCTTGACCTTGTCGCCCAGCGCCTTGATGTCGTCCGGGGTGGCCTTGCCGTTGTAGGTGACCCAGACCGCGCCGTGCTCCAGCGAGTGCACCGCGTTCTCGTTCTTCACCGGCTGGTCGTACACGGTGCCCATGCAGGTCGCCCAGACCGGGTTGTGGTCGCCGCCGACCGGCGGGGTCTGGTCGTACTTGACCTCGGTCTGGACGTGGGTGCGGCCCAGCTTCTCCCAGGTCTTGACGCCGTCGATCGGCGCGGCGGCCTCGGCGGCCTTGGCGTCCTTCTTGTGCTTGGCGTCCAGCGCCAGCCAGGTGCCGCCGCCGATCATGCCGAGCACGAGGGCGGCGGAGACGCCGATGGTGATGATCTTGTTGCGGCGCTCACGGCGCTGCTCGATGGCGCGCAGTTCGGCGATCCTGGCCCGGCGGTCGGCCTGCTGGGCGGCCTTGCTGCCCGGCTTGGGCTGCTTGCCGGTGGGCTGGGAGGACTGCTTGGAGGCGGAACCCATGGATGTTGTCCTTGTCCCCGCCGTGCGGCGCACGGCGGTCTGCGGTGGGGTGGGGGCAGCGGAGCCGCCGACCGCCCCGCGAACGGGGGACGGGCCGGCGGTGGGTTCCGCTCAGGACCGGTGAACCTGGAGTGCGTGCAGGTCGGGCGCGTGGTGCGGCGCCGGTCGGACGTCGACCACCGGGGCGGCGGGCGACGCGGGCGGGGCCACCAACTGCGGCAGGACGACCGCGCCGGGTTGCGGGGGCGCGTTCGGGAGCTGCGACTCCGGGCCGCAGAAGGAATGACTGGAACAGCCGTGACCGGGAATCCGGTTCGGACCGTCCGCGGTGCACAGGATGCGCAGGCCGGACTCGTCCGGCCCCGTCGCGTGCTGGTGGCCCGACGGCGATGCCGCCCGGTCCGCGAGGACGGCGGCCGCCGCCGGGACGACGGTCGACACCGCCCGCACGGACGTGACGGTGCCGGGCGGCGGGGAGCTCACGGTGCGGGCGTTCGCCGCGCACGGCAGCAGCGCCAGCAGGGCGGCCAACAGCACGGACCACAGCGCCGCCACCGGGCGGAACACCGCGGACGCGGTCCCTTCCCGGGGTCGAGTGCGGAGTCCTGGCGCGGTCATGCGCACATATTAATCAGCCGAACGGGTGAAGCGGTGCCCCCCTTGGGCTGAGAATTTCCGCCGGACGGCCCTGGCCACGGCTCATTTCGCCCCGCGGTGGCCGGAACCCCTCCCCGGGCCACGGTGCGATGTTCCGATTCCCGGACAGCGTCGGCGAGCTTCGGAAGAATGGCCCGACAACCGGCATTCCCACGAAGCAATCAGGAGCCGTCAGTTGAACGAGCAGGGCGCACCCGGGCCGACCCGACCCGACGACACCTGGTGGCACACCGTCTACGCGGGCCCCGCCGGCACCCTCCCCGACACTCCCGACGCCGCGACCGACACCACCTCCGTGGACGACTGGTTCACCGCCGCCGCAGGCCTCTTCGCCCCCGAAGCCGCCGCCGAACCGCCCCAGCCCGCCCCCGCCACCCGCAGCTGGGCGGAGGCGGCCTGGCCGACCCGCGACACCACGGAGGACCGCCCGGCCCCGCAGCCCACCGAGCAGCGCCCGCCGACGCGGGACCAAGGGCAGGGGCCCTCGGAGCGTGAGCCGAAGGTGCCGGCTGCGCCGCAGGCAGCGGGGCGACCGACGGCGGTCGAGCCCGACGGCAGGCCCGGAGCCCCTTCGGGGCAGGGGGTGTCGCGGGAGAAGCAGGCGGCGTGGGCCCCGGGGCCGGAGCGCGAGGCTGCGCCCGCGCCGGAGTCCGGCGTGTCGTGGCGGGAGCCGGGGGCGTCGGCTGCGCCGCAGGCGGGGGAACGGTCGGTGGCGTGGGTCCCGGGGCCGGAGCGCGAGGCTGCGCCCGCGCCGGAGTCCGGAGCGTCGTGGTCGGAGTCGGCGGCGCCGCAGGCGGGGGAACGGTCGGCGGAGTGGGCGCCGGGGGCGGAGCGCGAGGCTGCGCCCGCGCCGGAGTCCGGCGTGTCGTGGCGGGAGCCGGGGGCGTCGGCTGCGCCGCAGGCGGGGGAACGGTCGGCGGAGTGGGCGCCGGGGGCGGCACTGCGAGTGTGGACGCCCGCCAACGCCCGGGTGAAGTTCGTCAAGCAGGTCGCCCCGACCGTCGAGGACCTCACCGACCGCCGCACCGAGGCGGGGACGCG